>JAFGCX010000028.1 GCA_016932415.1 Candidatus Krumholzibacteriota bacterium | reverse complement strand
TGTCATGGTGAAACAACAGCAGCACGATTACGGCAGTATCATCATCGGTGGGCATGACGACATCAGTGAAGTTATGACTTCGGTCGAGGCGGCAGAGTACCTGAAGATGCATGTCAAGACGGTATGCCGCCTGGCGAAAGAAAAGAAGATCCCGGCCAAGAAGGTAGGAAGCGAGTGGCGTTTTCTTCGAAGTGTGCTTGACAGATGGCTTTCCCAGGAAGAGGTCACCAGTACGGTGGAGTAGGAAAATCCAGGCATGAACGGATCGATGAAAAAAACACAATTCGAGAGGATAGAGACGCAGATCTCCGATACTGCTGCGTTCAGGATCTCCGGGAAACTGGGATTTCATGAAAACAGCAAAGTCGAGCATCTTCTCGATGAATGTCTGAAAAGAGAATATAAGAAGATCATCTTTGATTTTTCGGAGCTCTCTTCCCTGGGTGGTGGTGTAGCCAGGATCTTCAGGAAATTTATCAATACGGTAAATGAACTTGGCGGAAAAGTAAAGTTTGTCATAACAAACGATGTTATTCTGGATTTTTTAAGGGATGATGATGTTCAGATCGATGTTTACGATACGTTCGATAGCGCGATGAGCGCTGCCCCGGGACATTCCTATATGGAGGATCAGGGCGGCGCCGGAGAAGAAGAGGTCGACCAGCCTCCACAGAGCGATGAAGATGATGATTCGGTTCCAGGATCGACTGTCGAACCTGGCATGGAGATGGAATCTTCGGGGGAAAATGCTTCGGGGTCTTCGACCGTGATAATGATGCCTTATGACGGTGATACACAGGCTGAGCCTGAAATAGAAGACGGGGACGGCAACATCCTTTCGGAGATATTCGAGAGTGAAAGGAAAGATTCTCCACCCGACTGGATCGATGATCCAGTTTCACCTTTCAACAGGATGGAAAATACCGGTAGCGACGGGTGTCTCGACGCGAACGGTCTCACCAGAAAACTCAAGAGGACTATACTCGAACTTAAAACTTTATTCTCTATAAGCACCGATTTTAACTCGATAAGGGATAAGAGAAGATTGATGGATATCTTTCTCTTGACGTCGATCGCGCAGGGAGGCGTCGAATCGGCGGTATTCTTTGAGAAATCAGGTAATCTCTTTGCGCCGGTGATGTTTAAGGGGGTGGGGGAAAAAGCTTTAAAGGCTTTCAATCTTTCTAACCCGGAGACTAAAAGGATCACGGGAAATAACGATCTGATAGTGATTGATTCAGATTCTTTCAACGATGAGATATGCCGGTTTCTTAAAGGCGCGGGGCTTGAATATTTTTACCCCTTTATAGTGGAGAACAGGATCGCCGGACTCATCTTCCTGGGCAAGCGGATAACCGGTCGCGGGATGCAGGAGGAAGATTTTGAGTTCATGAAGATCCTTATAAACATCGCTCAGGGAGCGTTTGAGAATGCTACTATGTATGAACGCGAACATGAACGCACCCTCGGTATCGTCAAGACTCTCATCTCTCTGATAGAGGAGAACACTCTTCTCAAGGGAACATCGGAATTTGTATCAAGGTATGTTGGTATGGTGGCCAAGGATATCGGCTACCCTGAGGAGCATTTCAACGATTTGATCTACGGGACCGTTCTCAGGGATATGGGGATGATAAAGGTGAGTGAACTGATAGTAAGAAGCCCCAGGGAATTGACCCGTGAAGAGTGGAATGTGATAAACCGGCATCCCGAAGACGGTGCCGATATGCTGAGAAGGATGAAATTCAACGATCACGTTGTCGATATAGTGACAAGCCATCACGAACGGTTCAATGGAGAAGGGTACCCAAGAGGTCTGAGAGGGAAAGAGATCCCGCTCGGCGCCAGAATCATCTCCGTGGTTGAAAGTTACTCGGCCATGATCCACGAACGGCCGAACAGACCCGCGTTATCCGAGAAGGAAGCGCTTCAGACTCTGAAAGAAAACTATGGGTTGCGCTACGACAGGGAGATAGTGAAGCGATTCGTGAAGATAATGGGTAAAGAGATCGCCCGATCCGTCAAACCCGCGTCTATAGTCAGCTAAAGGATGTATAGGTCTTGAGTAAAAGTATTCTCGTTGTCGACGATGATCCCAATGTCGTCGAGATCATTTCAGAGACCCTCAACAATGAAGGGTATGTCACTCGTTCTGCCCATGATGGCGATGAGGCTCTGATGAAATACGACCGCTATCATCCTGACCTGGTAATCCTTGATGTGAATCTTCCGCGCAAGGACGGATTCACCGTTTGCGACGAGATAAGGGCGAGGGACGTCCACAGTGATGTCCCCGTGATAATGATTTCGGGCAACTCGATTTCAGAAACGATGCTGGAAGGATTCAAATCAGGGGCCCAGGATTATATCAAGAAACCTTTTTCAGTACAGGAAGTGCTGGCGAAAATCGGCAACTTCCTAGAACAGGCGGATGGAAGAAAAAACCTCAGGGAGCAGAAGGAGATCCTCGAAGACGAGCTTCAGAAAGGGCAGGAGGATTATAAACGGGTAAACAGGAAACTTAAGAAAATAATCCTCGATATGCGCACTCTCTTCGATCTGAGCCAGGATCTTAACAGGCTCCAGGATCCTGAGGAACTTTACCATGTTTTTTTCCTGACGATCATTGGTCAACTTGGAGTCGAATCGTTAAGCCTCTTCCACGTGGAGAACGAGTCTGACAATTTCCTCGCTTTCGCGGGTGGCAAGAGAGTGCGTGACGGCGTCCTGAAAACGGTAAGGCTTTTCAGGGGGACCGGGCTGGCGAAGTACATGACGGATAACCCCGATGTCTTACAGCTAAAGGCGGAGGGACTTCCCGAAGACGCCGCACTTGAAGCGGTGTTCATGAAGGACCTCGGATTTGAATATTGTTTCCCTCTGATCATAAAGAATCAGCTTATCGGCATATTCTTCATTGGAGGAAAAATAAACAAACAGCAGTACACCAACGCTGATTTTGAGATATTCAAATCGATCTGCAATTCGGCTACTACAGGGCTACAGAATTCAAGACTTTTTACTGAACTTCAGAATACCTACCTCTCGACGATCAAGGTCCTTGTCTCGACGATCGAGGCGAAAGATTCGTATACGAGGGGGCATACAGACAGGGTTGCCAGGTACGCGCGCCTTATCGCCGACGAGATGGGGATGGACAAGGAACAGAAGGATATCGTCAGCTTTGGAGCCGCTCTTCATGATATCGGAAAACTCGGCGTCTATGAGAATATTCTCAACAAACCCGGAGAACTTACTGAAAAAGAATGGCTTATTGTAAGAAGCCATCCGGAAGTCGGCGCCAATATAATCAAGAATCTGAAATTTCTTGAATCTGCCACAGACCTCGTCAGACATCATCACGAGCGTCTCGATGGAAAAGGCTATCCTGACGGACTGAAGGGGGATGAGATATCGACCGGAGCCAGGATAGTCGCAGTAGCGGACAGCTTCGACGCGATGACTACTACCCGGCCCTATCGGGAAGCGTTCAGCTTCCCCGAGGCTTTCAAGCAGCTCAGGAAGCAGAGCCACAAGTTTGATCAGAATATTGTCGAAAACCTTGTCAGACTTTACGAGAAAGGGATCATAAAAGAGTAAAAAACAATTCCGCCGTCAATCGAGTCTTTCTTTTTCAAAACAATAGTATCCTTTTATTTTTTAATCCTTTGCAGATCCACAAACATTTTGCTGTAAATCGTGTGGACAGGGAGCGGGTACCCGCGCGTCGATCCAGATCCCGATAGACTTACTTAACCGGTTATCTTTGAATGGAATATGATTAATCTGGTTGTCGAATCTGTCGGGCACTTCGATTGCTGCAATTCTTCATCAGAGGAGCTGCAGTCTGAAAAGCCCGGGATTTTCAGACGCGGCGTCGAATATCGGGGAGTGTCGGCCCCGGTGATGTGGCAGTGAGGTGTGGCAGGGGTCGACATTCTTTTTTCTAAAAAAGGAAGAGATCAAAGTCCGGTTGCTGGTCTGCCAGGGTCATGACTCGGTGAGAGGTTCTTTCTGTTTGACGCTGATCTTTTCGACCAGCTCGTTGCGAAGAGCGTTAATGTCCAGTTTGCGCTTGAGCTTGCCGCCTCTCGCGATAGATATCATGCTCGTCTCTTCGCTGACAATGATAGTGATCGCGTCGGTCTCTTCGGAAAGACCCAGGCCGGCTCTATGCCTTGTTCCAAGGGATTTGGTCAGTCGGGGATTCTGCGAGAGTGGGAGAATGCATCCCGCGGCCACTATGCGGTTCTTCTCGATGATGACAGCTCCGTCATGGAGTGGACCGGGCGGAGTGAATACTGTTACGAGCAGCTCCGCTGAGACCCTCGAATCGAGGGCTGTCCCCGTTTCAATATAGTTCCTCAGACCCACATCCTGTTCCATGACGATTATCGCTCCAAGTCCTTTCTGGGTGAGCTGGCTGCAGGCCTTTACGATCTCGCTGACCGTGCCGGACTCCTCGACTCTGAAAAATATTCCAAGGATACGGTTTTGTCCGAGTTGCGTAAGGGCTTTTCTGAGTTCCGGTTGGAATAGGATGACAAATGCGATCACCCATACTGTCTTCAGGCTGCTTAATATCCAGTTCAGGGCGTTCAGGTTCAGCCACTGGGCGACAAAGGAGAGGATTATGAGCAGAAAGAGGCCAATGAACATCTGTGTCGCCCTCGATCCCCTGAACAGAAGAAAGAGCCTGTAGAACAGGAACGCGACTATGATAATATCAAGAACGTCTATTGTCAGGTTGAAATGAAACGGGTTCAACTTGCGTCATCCTTCCGAGTGATAGCTTTCCATACCCTGATGAAATCTGTTGTCTCCCTCACATCGTGTGTCCTGATGATCTGTATGCCGGCAGCGAGAGATTTGCCCAGAACGGCCAATCCTCCTTCGATCCTTTTATTTTCCGGCTGTCCCGTGATCGCCCCTAAAAACGATTTTCTCGAATATCCTATGAGAACAGGAAATCCCAGAGTATGAAAATCACCGGCCTGATCGATGATATCGAGATTGTCTTCCAATCTTTTCCCGAAACCTATTCCCGGGTCAATGATTATTTTTTCTTTTTCGATCCCGGCAGATATGAGGTCTCCCGTCCTTTCGTCGAGATACCTTATTATTTCTTGAACGGGATCGGAATACTCGGGTTTGTTCTGCATCGTCGCCGGAGTCCCGCGCATATGCATCGCGACGACTGCTGCCCGGGTCCGTACAGCTAACCGGATCATTTCCCCGTCATGCCGCAGGGCGCTTATATCGTTTATTATAGACGCGCCGGCGTCCATCGCCGCCTCGGCCACGGAGGCTTTCCGGGTATCGACCGATATCGGCACGGATACCTTCTTCGAAATCCTCCGGAGGACCGGGATCACCCTGGATAGTTCCTCCGAAGGGTCGAGTTCAGTGGCCCCGGGCCGGGTAGACTCTCCGCCTATATCGATGATCGACGCTCCTTCTTCGATCATCATCAAAGCCCTCTCCATGGCGGCTTCCGGATCTGTATATAACCCTCCGTCGCTGAAACTGTCGGGGGTCAGATTGAGGACTCCCATGATGACAGGTCCGTTGAGAAGATCGATAGTACCGGAAGGGATGCGGATCTGCCGGGGGGGAGATTTTTTCAGAGCGACAAGGCGTCTTACTTCCTCGCCAAGTTCGTCCAGACTGAAAGGCTGTCCTTCCAGTTTGTCAGCGAATCTTATGAATCTCGCCGGATCGGCGATCAGGTAGACCGTCGAAGATTCGGGTCTTCCCGAGATGACGTCCCGGTGGACGGCAGCATCGCCGCCGATCGACAGGAGTTGCTGTTTTATGATATTGGCCGCTTCGGCCCTGACGCCATCGACGCGCAGGGCGAATACTTGCGTCTTGTCGGCCATTATCTCTATGCCGCTCGATGTCACGCCGGCATTGGCCAGACGACGGCCAAGCGTTTCCCTGTTTCCCGTGGAGACCAGACGTAGATTATAACGCATCCGAATATCTTACCGCTTCTTGTTCTCCGGATCCTCGTCGGTACCGGTGATTTCATCGACATCATCTTCCAGGTCGGAACTATCTGACTCTCCACCCGCTTCAGGCCGTGTTTCCGGGAGCGTCTCTTTATTTCCGTCCTCATCGTCCATACTATTGGCAATGGGTTTCTTCCTCATCGGGGGAAGAGTCCCTTTGTTCAAAAGGATCTTGATATCTTCGGCGTCGAGAGATTCTCGCTCCAGGAGCGCTTCGGCCACCCTGTGCAGGTCGTCTTCGTGTTCCTTTATGATTTTCGTCGCCTTTTTATGGCATTCCGTGATGATCGCCTTTATCTCTTGATCGATCTCCCTGGCTGTCTCTTCGCTGAAATCCTTGCGCGTCATCAATTCCTTTCCAAGGAATATCTGGTCCTCATGAGTGCCGTAGGCGATCGGTCCGAGTTTTTCGCTCATTCCCCACCTGGTCACCATTTTATGAGCGATCGACGTGGCAGTCTTTATATCGGCCTGGGCTCCCGAACCGACCCTGTGTATTACGACCTCTTCGGCGACTCTTCCACCCATCGACATGGTGATCTGATCGAGCAGGTATTCGCGCGACTGGTAGTGCATACGGTCGTCGTCAGGGAGAAAGAATGTTACGCCTCCCGTGAATCTTCTTGGTATGATAGTGACCTTGTGAAGCGGATCAGTCTCTTCGAGATATGATCCCACTATGACATGGCCAGCTTCATGGTAGGCAGTCATTCTTCTGGTGTCTTCCTTGATCACTCTGCTCTTTCGTTCCGGACCCAGGAATACCTTGTCTTTTGCCTGTTCGAAGTCGTCCATATAGACCTTGTCTTTGTTCTCTTTTGCCGCGAGAAGAGCGGCTTCGTTCACCATATTGGCGATATCGGCTCCCGACATTCCCGGTGTGCCCCTGGCGAGGATCTCCAGGTCGACATCGTCGGCGACAGGTACTTTTCGAACGTGGACCTTGAGTATGCCCAACCGTCCACGCATATCAGGCATATCGACTATTACCCGGCGATCGAACCGCCCCGGCCTCAAGAGTGCGGGATCAAGGACATCCGGCCTGTTGGTGGCCGCGATGAGAATGACCCCTTCGTTCGTTTCGAATCCATCCATCTCGACGAGCAACTGGTTAAGGGTCTGTTCTCTTTCGTCGTGTCCGCCGCCAAGTCCGGCGCCCCTGTGCCTGCCGACAGCGTCAAGCTCGTCAATAAAAAGAATGCATGGGGCGTGTTTTTTGCCTTTATCGAAAAGATCCCTTACTCGGCTTGCGCCGACTCCCACAAACATCTCAACGAAATCTGATCCGCTCATGCTGAAGAAGGGAACGTTCGCTTCACCGGCGACCGCTCTCGCCAGGAGGGTCTTTCCCGTGCCGGGAGCTCCAAGAAGGATCACTCCCTTGGGGATGTGCCCGCCAAGCCTCTGGAATTTTTTCGGATCACCAAGGAATTCTATAACTTCCTTGAGCTCTGTTTTAGCTTCATCCGCTCCGGCGACGTCGGCAAAAGTGACTTTTGACAGATTGGTGTTCATTAATTTGGCTTTGCTTTTGCCGAAGGAGAAGGCTTTGTTGCCACCCGACTGCATCTGGCGCATCAAGAAGACCCACAGCACTAGAAGCGCGATAAGCGGCAGAGCCGTGGCAAGCGCTTTTACCCATATGCTGCTGCCGGGGTATTCGGCTTCGATCTTCGTGTCGGGGTTGACGGCCCAAATCTTTTCGGGAAGGTCCTTGTCCTCAGATGGAAGGATCACCTTGAAACTGCTTATAACCGTTCCTTCCCCTCCCGTTGGGATGCTTATCGGAGAATTCAGGGAACCATGGACCTCCAGCCCCTTGATCATTACGCTTGCCACGTTACCGTTGTTGACTTCAGTAATGAACTGGGTATATGTGATAGGCCATTCCTTCTCCCGCGACGAATTGTAAAGGAGATAGGCAAGGAAAAAGAGAATTACGACCATTACCCACAGCGCCATCGATTTCGACGGTTTCTGGTTCCCGGGAGCAGATCCCGGCGGTACCCACCTTTTTTGTGGAGGGATATTTTTGTTTTTTCCTTTTTCATCCATTTTATTATTCAACATCCTTGATAAAGATACTTCGACATATCCTGCAAGATAATGAAAAACGGGGAGTTTGTCTACACTGTTTAGCTGATCTTGCCACAGAGAGGCCTTTCCCGCAGGTGAAAGGGGCCTGGAGTGCCCACTGTACGCTACCAGTCACTACTGTCGGTTATCGGCGGTTATTGCCAGTTCTTTTAGTTGTGGTGTCAGTTCCGCAATGAATGGCAGGTTCCTGTGCATCTCCATGTAATCGAGGCCATATCCGACCACGAAGATGTCCGGGATCTTGAATCCGCTGTAATGAACCGGGACATCCGTCTTTCTGGCAGACGGTTTGTCGAGAAGAGTGCAGACTCTCAAGCTTTTCGTCCTCTTCTCGCCTATCGTCCTTAAAAGAAGGGAAAGCGTGTGACCTGAATCGACTATTTCGTCAATGATGATGACATCCCGGTCTCTCAGATCTGCTCTTATATGGTTTACTACCTCGATCACATTACTTCTTTTGGCGCCGTTGCGGTAGGATGAGAGTGAGACGAAATCGATCTCATGGGGAATCGTAAGATGGCGGACGAGGTCCGCCATAAAAATAAAAGCTCCTTTAAGGAGCGTTATGAAAACCGGCTTGCCATCCGTATAGTCGTTTGATATCTCTCCGGCCAGTTCACAGACTCTTTTTTCGATCTCCTCGGCGGAAAATATCGTCTTGTATTCAGTCATTTTCTGATCAATGTCCGTTCTATCTTTTAAATTTCCTCACGGGAGAGTAGCATAATTGAATGCTTGAGGAAAGACTTAAATTTTCACGCCTCCTGGATCTTTAAGGGTAATGATAACAGTCCCTTCCGATGGATCCTTCACCTTTGTCCTTTCGGCGGCGACTATTCCCGGAACCCAGAAGATCCCTTTTTTATCCTCGAAAACGGGGATCAGTCCGCGCTTTTTAAGCGGTATTTTTTTGTCGATGAAGATATCGCTCAGTTTTTTTCTTCCCTTCATTCCCGCCGGGATAATCCTGTCACCCCGGCTCCTCGCCCTGATGATGACGGGAAACTCGATACCGGCAAATTCCTCTCCCGGATGATCGTAGTCTCGGGGTTCCTTCGCTGGTCCACGCCGTTCGATCGTCAGAGTCAGATCCCATGACGGCAGATCGTAGCTCCCCGGGGATGGTATGACCGACGGTTCTATCGTTTTATCCCCGATACCGGCCAAGATGGACCTGATCCTTATACTGTCATGTTCTTTCCAGATCTCAAGTCCATGAGGAAGCTGGATCATGCTGCCCGATCTGCCAGACTGTATGAGTCTCTTCGCCGCGTCGAAATGGATCTTTTCAATATCGCGGTAGATGCCGAATCTCGTCCTCAGTATACGGTCCAGATGCAGGTAGATCTGAAAACCGCTCAGCTCCATGACATCCCCGACTTTGACAATGATGTCGCCAGAATCCTCGATGAGATGAAGGGATCCAAGCTGATCGTCAAGGAGTTTCCAACCTTCGGCGATATTTTCTCCGGTCCTTATCAGGGCGTCGTCGATCGATGGATTGAAATCGCGCCTGATCATCGGAAGAAGCCTGTTGCGGATACGGTTTCTGAGTATTGTATTGTCCCTGTTGCTCTTGTCAATCGCGTATCTGATCCCTTTTTCCCCGAGGAACTCTCTCAGTTCGGCCCTGCTCGACGAGAGGACCGGCCTGATGAATATCCCTCGTCTTACCGGCATTCCGGAAAGTCCCTTCCAGCCCGAACCCCTTATGATATGATGAAGGATCGTCTCTGCCTGATCATCCCGGTTGTGACCAAGTGCTACCGAATCAGCCCGCCATCGTCGCGCTTCTGTTTCCAGGAAATCATATCTCATATTGCGCGCTGTCTCTTCCATTCCTGTTTTTGACCGCCTGGCCATAAGGGGTACGTCGCCTGAACCGGTCATGGTTTCGATGCCGAGCTTTTCGCAGTACCTGAGGACCAGCATTTTTTCGCGTTCTCCCTTGTCGCGGATACGATGGTCGAAACAGGCGGCGGCCAGGGTGAATCCTGTTTCTTCCGACAGGCAGGAGAGGATCGTCAGCATGGCCATCGAGTCGGGGCCTCCCGAGACAGCGGCGATGATCCTTGACCCCGGCATTATGAGGGCATGGCTGTCGATCCAGAGCCTGGTTTGTTCGATGCAATCCATAGGTATGTCGTTTTAAAGGAGATTATAACGGCATTTATCTGGTGGCGGTGCAGGGATTTGAACCCCGGACACGCGGATTATGATTCCGCTGCTCTAACCAACTGAGCTACACCGCCACACTC
>JAFGCX010000027.1 GCA_016932415.1 Candidatus Krumholzibacteriota bacterium | reverse complement strand
GATCCTTTTAGTGCCGGTGCAATTCTTGTCCCTCTGTATGGAATCGTGGTCGGATTATTTGCTCTGCTCTCAATCGATGGACGTAAGAAAGGAAGCGTAAAAAAATATATGGTGCTATCCTTGTTCATCATGATGATTATTATATCAGTACTGGCCCTTAATGCTAAGGGCCTATCCTACTCGAAAACAGGAATTCCCGCCTTAATTATTTGCGCTTTAATTGCACATAAGATGAGTACAATGGTACATTCCTGATAAGACGTGAGTAAGGGGTTGATGGTCATAGATCAACCCCTATATATTTACTAATCCATCACTTATTTGATGATTTTAGAGATTTGATTTCATCGAAAATGCGTTTTCTGAATGGAAGTGACAAGTAGGATAGTTTCATATCCTCTTCTGGAATTGATTCTGTTATTTGCTTTATCGTCTCAATGGCTTCTCGAAACATCTCCACAGCGTTATTGTACGAACCACTATCGATGTAGTAAAGAGCCAGCTGTCGCTGAATTTGCCATGTGTTTTCACGAGTCCCCATTTTCGAACTTGCTTTATACGCTTCTTTAAGGATCAACTCTGCGGCTGAATTATGGGTAACTCTGGACAGAGATCCTTCCGCAAGTAAAAGATATGGCTTTAAATAGTCACAATGAATAGCGTCAAATATCTCACGAGCTTCCTTAATATAGGAAGCTGCTTGCTCAGTGTTGTTATTTTCAAGTTCATAAATACACATATGTGATAGTGTGTCAACGATGTCATCTTTGTCTGCTGTTTTACGGAAATAATCAAGCGCCTTCAAGGCATATTTTAGAGCTTTTGTATGAGAAAGAAGTTGATAATAATACCGAGAAAGAGCCAAAGATCTTAATCCTAGTATTATTGAATTATTATTCTTTAAGGCTTGCCTTCTTAATTTATTAGAATAATGCCTTAACTCTGTTTTGTAAAAATCACCAAATGTAATAATAAACCTTAGTTGTTTAAAAACATTTATTAAATCGTAATTTGAATATTGTTCCATCATAGATTTGGCTCTATTGTTAAAATCTAGGGCAGAACGGTAATCTCCAAGAATGTGATATGCAGTTGATAAGTTTGATAGAATTATTATCATAAATGAATGCATGTTTAATCTTTTTGTGATAGCAAGAGCTTTATTCAAAGTGCTTATTAAAAGATGAAAATTACCATTTATGTAATAAATGCTCCCCAGCATCGATAAATTAGACACATTTTCAACCTCATTACATGTAATATTAGATATTTCCATCATTTCAGTTAAATATAGTTTTACTTGTTCGTAATCCCCTTGGTAAAAACTAGCTAAAGCAAGCATGTAAATGGACAATCTTCTATTTGAAATAGTAATATTAGGATTACTAATAACATGAAGCAGTTTGTTTTTTGTCTTAACCATTTCTTTAATATTGCCAGCTAATTTATACTTGTATAGGATTTGTGATAATGAATAAACATATAAATTAAGGTTCTTATTTATTGCGAGATCTGCAGCTTCCAATAATATATTTAAATTATTATCTTGTTTGCAAAGCCCTTGCAAAATCATTATTTCGATAAGCAAATCAGTATCATTGCATTTAATAGCAATATGTTTAGCATCCGAATAGTGTGTATATGCACTTTCTTTATCTAGAAAGTAGTAATGTTTGATTCTGCCTAACTCTTTTAAATATAGAGCTTTATTATTGGTTGAACTGGTATGCTTAATAAGAAAATCATAGTGTTCTATTGAATCCATTATTAGTCCAATTTTTAATTCAATTGTGACAAGATGACTTAGAATAATTATTGCATTATCAATTGTCCCGTTTTTTTGTGATAATTTATAAATATTATTAAGAAGATCGTATGCATTAAAGTATTCGTGATTAGAAACAAGGGTGTCAACAGACAGCAATCCGTATTTTATGCTATTATTTAAATCATTCGAATCAATAAAATGGTTTGCAATTATGTGATAATCAATAGAATTGTTAGCTGATAAAAATACAGCTATATCCCTATTTAATCTAATGCGCTTATTATAAGAAATAGTTTTAATGATTTGAGAACGGTAAGAAGGGTTATTAAAAATAATAGTATCGTTTTCTACGCTAATAATATTCAAGCCGAGCAAAATAGAGATATCAGAAAATATTTCAGTCTGTTGTTTAGATAAAAAGAAGGAGAGATCTGAAATGGTAATTTTTGATTTCCAAATTGCAATTAATTGAAGGATATTTCTTTGATTAACTGGTATTGATGATAGAGTGTGTTTTAGGATATCTTTTAGTGATATCGGGATATTAAAATTGTTTAGAAGTTTACGGTCTAAAAAATAGTTATTGTTTACTTGATAAATAGCAGAAGTTTTTAACATATAACCAAGAATATTATTTATATAAAGAGGTATGCCATTTGATTTATAAATCAAGATATTTAATTCATTTATTGAAAAAAGAATATTTCCAAATTCTTCTACTAAAAGAGATGATAAATCTACAGTTGTAAATGGGTTTAGATGAACTTGAAGAATATTATCCATGTTACATATAACTCTGAATAGTTCTAATTTGAACTTGCCGTTATTAATATCAGTATTTCGCGAAATCAATATCTTGACGTTTGAATGAAGCATATTTGTTTCGTAGATCAAATGGCTGATAAAGCGGATGAAATCTGTACTAAAACTCATAATATCAGGGAAGCATATTAAAATGCGCTGATCGAGTGATAACTCATTTAGAAACTGGATGATATTGTCGTATATTACTGGGGTGATATCTTGTTCTTTAGAAGGTATTCCAGGAGAATCATTCGATGTAAATGACTCTAGAATATCATTATGCTTTTTCTTGAGATTATCTTCAGAAATACTCGGCAGATGAGTTCCTAATGCATTTATAAACTTGTTAAAAGAATCGTACTTGAAGTTAATGTCTGATGTATCGATGGTTGTAAAATGCTTTAGTTGCGCAATTTTGATTGCCTGCTGTATAAGAGATTTTTTGCCGATACCAGTTTCTCCGAGTATCAGTAAAGTGTTTATTGAGATATTGCTTGAATCAAGAAAATTATTTACGGCAGCAATTTCATCTTTTCTGCCCACAAAAATATTACGCTGTACTACAGGCATTAAGTTATTTGTGATATTATAAAGTCTTGATAAGAACTGAGTGCAATCTTCAGCGCTTTCGGGCCTTTGATCAGAATCAAAACTACTGAGGGAAATTATAAAACTGGCAAGGGATGAAGGACTATTGATTCCCGCATCGTTGAATACTTCTTTTAAGAGACTGTATGCATTTTTGTAGAATTTGTCTGTTATTTTATGTGCTATTGGGATATGTATATTTGTAAGACAGCTGATAATAGTGATGCCTAGCGCATAAAAATCTGATTTGTTGGAGTATATTGAATCTGTCAATATCTCTGGTGAAAGGTAGTGGACTGTCCCGGATATTTCTTTTTGATTTGAATTTCCTATGATTGCCAACCCAAAGTCCATCAGAGTAGTGCGTGTATTATTGTCTGAAGAAGTGACCATAATATTTTCAGGTTTGATGTCTGCATGTATCACATTTTTTGTGTGAAGATAGTTCAGCGCTGAAAAAATCGAAATAAGAACAGGAATGATATTGTTGATATTGTCATTAAGAAAAACGCGAAGATTATCTCCTTCAATAAAGTCCATAGTCAAATATGGCGTGTTATCAGCGGTAAACCCAAAATCATGTACTTTCACAAGGTTGGGATGATCAAGTCTGGAGAGGATTTCAAATTCTTTTTCCAGTGTCTTGTGAGCCTTGCTGTCAGTGTCACTGAGGATCTTCAAAGCTAAAGTTTTATCTAATACTGAATCAGAGACCTTATAGACGTGTCCTGTGCCCCCTTCGCCAAGGGAATGTAGGATCGTATACCTTCCGGGAAGCTTAATGGTCTTTTTCATGGATTGAAATACTATAGTGAATTAGCAAAAATACCAATAAAAAAAGCCCTCGCAATGTTGAGAGGGCCTTTTAAATTCATGTGACAAATCAATATTATAGCATTGGTGTATGCCCGTATTCGCTGAAGTGTTCAAGTTCAACGGAGGTTGCATTACCATACGTTACACCACCAATATTTTCCCAGAGACTGGATTCTTCGTTGAACCAGTACACCACGAACCTGGAAGCTGCTGAATCAACCTTTTCAAGAGAGAGAGAAAGGGTGACCGGTTTGTTAAACTGGATACCGTGCGGCCCAAGTTCAACTACTGCTTCAGGATAGCGAGGCATCTCGATGGTGATTTCAGTATCTTCATCAAGAGCACCCGGAGGGAAATAAAGGCTATAGTAACCGTTTGTTACTATTCCACCTTCTTCTGCGGATACGATATTAGAAGAAGAGGAACCGATTATTTCGTGCGTAGAGCCCGAGGAGGCGATCAGCTGTACGAAAAGAGGGTTCTCGACACCGGGCAAAGTGTAATCCTGTGAGGGGGTAACAGGCGAGTTCGTTCCACAGCCCATGGCAGCCAGTACACTGAGGAAGGTTATTGAAGTGAGGAAAATTTGGGCTTTGGATCTTTTCATGCTTCACACCTCCTTTATCGGACTCTATTGAACATCTACTTAACAACTCTACCCACTGCTAAGGCAACTGAGGTGCCATGAGTTGATTTTTGGGATTTAGATGTATTCCAATCAAGGCAGAAGTGGTCAGGAAATGTTCAGAAGTAAAGATCTGTTACAAGCATAACTATTATTATAATAATATATTACGATGACTATAGGATTTTGCCGACGGAGTCTGAAATAAGTGGGCAAAACGAAATATTTAAAAATTCACTGATGTGGAAGATCAAGCCAGTTAGGTGATATTTCAGATGTATTTTGTGGAATTATCCCGGGTTTTGTGAGCGGGCCGTATAACAATAATAATATTAATGTGTTACGAGATGTGGTTCATTTCAGCCAGTTTTGATTTTTTCCTTATGATCAGAGGCATTGATTCCATGTTTTTTCATTTTATATCTTAATGTTCCTCGTTCGACCTTAAGAAGGCCTGCTGCCTGGCTTATATTTCCATTTGTTCGTTCAAGAGTCCCCAGGATGAGACCTTTTTCTACAGACTCGAGAGGTACTCCCTCAGATGGAATATTAATCCTTATATTTCCTTCTGAGTTATCAAGACTTAGCATATTATCCCAGGTTTCATTCTTTATTGGCAGATCGTCGGCTTTTATCAGCCCGTCGCTATCAAGCAGGACTGCTCGTTCAATAAGATTGATTAACTCACGTATATTCCCCGGCCAGTTATATTTTTCCAATAGTGTGCAAGCGTCTTCAGTCAGCCTGGTATGTCCTTTTTTTAGACGAGTGGAAAAGATATCGGTAAATTTAAGTGCTATGGGACGGATGTCTTCAATCCTGTCTCTCAAAGGAGGAAGATTGATTTCTATTACATTGAGCCTATAAAACAAGTCTGTTCGAAATCTGTTGGAAGCTATCAATTCCTTCAGATCTTTGTTTGTAGCTGATATGATCCTGACATCTACTGGCAAGAATTGCGTGCCGCTGACGCGTCTTATCGTTCGGGAGTCGAGGAACTTAAGCAACTTTGCCTGAAGACCGTAGTCAATTTCTCCGATTTCATCCAGAAAGATAGTACCACCATTGGCAAGTTCAAATAGACCCAGCTTTCTTTCTTTGGCATCAGTGAAGGCGCCTTTTTCGTAACCAAAGAACTCACTTTCCAGAAGATTTCTGGGAATTGCGGCGCAATTGACTTCAATGAACGGACCTGACGAACGGGAACTGATTTGATGTATCGCTTTAGCCAAAGCCCCTTTCCCCGTGCCATTCTCGCCAGTGATCATCAACGAGGTGAATTCACTTTTACCGACCTTCATTGCCAGTTGAAGGACTTCCTGTATAGGTTTACTTTCTCCGATAATCTCATCGAATCCCTCTGGTCTGTGAAGATGCTCGTTTACCGCGTCCATGTGGTGTCTTTTGCTGAGGCCTGTCGCTATCTTTGAAAGGATACCAGTTAGATCTTTGGTTTTATATGGATATGAGATGGAATGTCTCACTCCAAGTTTCAGTGAGATCTCAGCAGCGGCCTGATAATCTTTCGGAGTGACCAGAATCATCTGCGTCTTCGGGTTTTGATCATGCCACAATTTCAAACGGTCCAATTCATATTCGATTTTCGAATTGTTGGATTTACCTGATATTGCAAGAACGACCAATGGAGATGTACTTTTCCGAGCAGCAGAAAGAAGCTTTTCAATCGTCGAAAAGCGATTTATATTCCATCCAGCTTCCGCGCAATCCTTTTGTATAACGTCACCTGCGGATATGTCATAGGGGATCAGGTCGAGTTTAAGTTCCATTGGATCTTCTCGGTTTCCTAAATGATTTACTGGTTAATTCGAACTGCCTGATGGTGTAAGTGCAAAATATATGCCGGGTTATTGCTTATCATCGGTAGGCGCGCCACCAGACGATTCTTGACTACCATTGATATATCCTGTTTAATATCTCTTTGTGATGTTTTGTAATGCTTGGAAGTGAGTAATGGAGATCTGATACAGCATGTTCGTCAATCACTTGAAGTTTTCGGGGATCACGGTATATCTCCTTACTGTATTCGGAATAATGAATCTATCAGGCTGTAGTAATGATCCCGTTATTATAGTCCCGCCTGAAATTGTATTTTTTGAACCTGCCGTAGCAAGTGTCGGAGATACCATTACATTATATGGGACTGATTTTGACCTGGTCCGGTCTCGAGTCAGAGTGTCGTTTTCTCCATGTGAGTTTTCCAATCCAATAGCAAGCAGGAAAGTGATCCCCGTTGAAATAGTTAATGATGAAATCAAAACTATAGTACCGGATGGAGCTTTTTCCGGTCATTTGAGAATTGAATTTGTAGATCTCATCAATAATGCAAATCCATTTGAAGCTGACATCTTTGAAATCTCATCGAACGCTTTGCCAGTCAGAATCAATCAGGAAGCAGGAAATGTAGCCAAAATATTCTTTTCGTCGGAAGCATATTCTTTTAAATCAGTAACATCAGAGGAAGCAGAGCAGTATCTGATGATTCTCTTTGAGAGCTCCGATCCCGAGGATCCATCAGATCTGTCCCAATATTCATTTGCTGCCGATAGTCCATGCTCCAATGTCAGGGTGGAAGATGCAAAAACCGAATTCAGTGTAACTACAAATGTTTCGGGTAGAGATCACAAGGATTTGACAGCTTTTATGGAAGACGGCGACGGTGCGAGGAGAAGATACGATTTTGAAAAACGAAGAAGAAATGACTGTCTCCTGGCGATAACTTCAGTTACAAGAAGTGATGTAAGCCCGGAAATTACTGACTTCCGTAAAAACACGGCAACAATGGCACCTCAGACTATGACATTTAGCGTGTACGCTGACCCTGAAGGAAGCACAATCGATCCAAGCAGTTTTACTGCTGTAACGGCCGATCTTGTCTATGAGGGAATCCACACTCTGGTCTATCTCGATCAAATGACAGATATCAGCTGTATAACTGGAAGTGAAACCATAGCTCTCGGTGAAATATTCGATACAAGTATTTATCAGAAAAACAGGGAAGCGTTTGGATCTGAATCGGATATTGATGGAAATCGCAAGGTTGCGATACTTCTTTCTCCTGTCGTTAATCTGCTCACTCCTTCAGGAACGGCATCGACTGAAGGTTATATCGCTGGATTTTTCATGCCTGGCGATCTGATCCCGGCTTATATGAACCCTGCCTGTACTAACGCGATGGAGGTGTTTTATACCATCGTTCCGGACCCGGAAGGTATTTATGAAAATACGTATGAAAAAGATAAGGCGCTCCTCGCGATCGAAGGAGTTCTAGGGCATGAATTTTTACACATGATCATGTTCAATTACCGAGTACTTGATTATGGTAATGGTATTCTTCCAACTTACGTTGAAGAAACATGGGTGGACGAAGGTTTGGCTCATATTGCTGAAGACTTGAATTGTTACGATGAGGATAATGTTAAAAGAGCGAACAGGTTCCTGGCTGACCCTGGCACAGTTTCTCTTATTCATGGCGGAAACAGTATTCCGGAAAGAGGCGCGTCCTTCCTCTTTTTCAGGTATCTGGGCGACAGGTTCGGGGAAACCGTCTTCAAAAAACTTGTTCAATCCAAAGAGACAGGGATTGGGAATGTGGAGAAAGCGACTGGGATGAAGTTCTTCGAAATATTCAGTGACTGGATCGCCACTCTTTTTCTTGATGATCTTGAAATTACCGATGATACTCGTTTCACGTACAGTTCACTAAATATGCGAGTGGACTTTCTCCCGCTGTATTATTCTTTCGCGGACTACTGTTCCGGACCAGTCACAGGAGAGATATCATCGATGGGACCTGAGTATCTATTGTTCAGTCTTCCTCCGTTATCTGATTATAATTTTACAATAGAGGTGGAAGAGGATCGAAGTATGAATGCTGTTATTATCCGGCTGAACTAGGTGTTGGAGTATTAATCAATACTGTCACAAGGCGACATTCAAACCTGACGGGTTGCCATCACTCCGTACCGGCTATTTGATGATCCAGATTGATATACCTGATGTACTTTTCGTATTCGAGTTTTGTCATGAACATACTCAGACGATCATAACATGGCTCGATCTGTTCTCCGAAATTTTCCCGCAGTGTCTCGCCGATCTGTCTTATGTTTTTCTTTCCATCGATACTGGACCATGCGCAACTACCGATTTCATCAAGCTTCATCTTTACAAATCTTCTATGTGGGGACCGGTCGTTCATTATTTTCAGAAAACGATTTCTAAATCTTGGAACTAAAAGCGTTATCATCCCGTTTTCATCAGTTTCCTGATCAATCAGCTTCTCAGGAATTAATTCCAGCAGATTTACTTCTATTTTCTCTTTCACTTATTTTTCCCGGGTATGGAATCAAAAAGGGTTTCGTTGCAACCGTCAGTATATTGACACAGGTTTGTCAAGTCAGAGGAATGATATTCTCTCATCATGGCGTTGTCAAGCGGATCGTAGCGTCAGAAAACTGACAGAACCACTGATATAAAAGTAACGTATAATAATATAACCGTATATATCATATATAGATATCAAAGCATGTCGTATCGGGAATGATTAATGCCCATTGGGCTTAAGGAAACTTGACTGGGATATTTTAAATTTAGGAAATAATTTTTATATCTGGAAGGATTTCTTCTTTTCAAAAGGGATATTCCGGGAGGAAGAACATTTGGAAAACCTGATAGACGAATTCTTAAGGATACTTTGTCATTTCTGTGATTTGGAGTCTGCTTATCTGCGTGCGTTTTATCAAGAGGATGAAAAGCGGCTCAAGATCATCGATCATCGTCATCAATACGATAAACAGCCTTCAAGAACAGATATCATTAGAGGTAGGCAAATATCATTCCTGTTTCCTGAAATGTCAGGAGGTGGTAACTTCCATGACAGAGATGAAAAGGAGGATTTATCCTTCCCGGTCGGATTCCCAGGTATTGTGACGTGCAATCAACCTGTTTGCTATCAAGATGGATGGGTTCTGGATAACCTTGGTAACGGGAAATGGGTATTCAGAGGCAGAATTCATCGGTTGGACACAGAGGTCAGGATCGTATGTCGAAGGTCTCTTGACGGGGCGATGATACAAAATCTTTATGCCGCGAGTAGATTCATGGATCTGCTTGAACCAATATTGAACATAGCGGGAATCAATGTAATTTCCGAAAATACCGATTCAGGGAGAACGGCTTGTTCAGGGCAAAAATATTCGATTAAGGATTTAGATCCCCCACTTTTCGGATTTTCGCCCGGAGTTATAAAATTAAAAAATCAGTTGAAGAATATAGCCTCCAGCAAGATTCCAGTTTTAATAGAAGGTGAAAATGGTACTGGGAAGGAGATTGTCGCCCGAAATATTCATAACCTCAATCCCGGGAGAGTGGGTCCACTAGTCATTATCAACTGTATGGAACTGCCGCCGTCACTGCTCCAAAGCGAACTGTTCGGGCATGTAAAAGGCTCTTTTACAGGAGCGATGAATAATAGACGCGGATTAGTGGAAAGCGCGGGAGGTGGAACGTTTTTCCTTGATGAGATTGGAGAGATGCCCCTGCACCTTCAAGCGGCATTGCTTAGAGTCATTCAGGAAAAGGAGATAAGACGTGTGGGAGAAAGTCAGAGGCGGAAGATCGATGTAAGGTTTGTATTTGCCACAAACAGAGATCTTGCCAGTCAGGTGAAAGAAAAAAGGTTCAGAGAAGATTTATACTACAGGATAAAGGGAGTCCGATTATATATCCCTCCATTGAGGCAAAGAAAAGAAGACATATTGCTTCTCGCCAGACATTTTCTAGATACTGGTTCCAGTAAGCGTGGAAGAAAAAATCCACAGATCTCTGCCGGAGCCGCAAGGGATCTTTTGTCGTACAACTGGCCTGGAAATGTCAGAGAACTAAAAAATGAAATTGAAAGAGCCATTGCTCTTTTTCCCGATAATCCGCTTCTGCTTTCAGAGATGTTCTCGTCTTCAGTACGGAATTACAACATTGATCTTTCACAGGGATCGGATTTTGAAGATCAGACTCTGCCAGCAGCTGTAAACCGGCTGGAACTGAAGATGATTGAGAAAACACTTAAACGTTTTTCCGGAAACAGGACTCGGTCAGCAGAAATGCTCGGGATAACACGGCAAGGCCTGCTGAAAAAAATGAAGCGTCTTTCTTTAAGCGGAAAGGACTTCCAAGCATCGGGATCACTCGCCAGAGATGGTTGATTATTGTTGAATGAGATCAAATTTATACTTGGATTCGATGAGAATACTCTAGGAACTCATTCCTGTTAACATGGCGAATAATCGCTTTGTATCGAGATATTCGGATAAATATTAAATTAATATTGGTTGAAATAGTGTATTTTGATTATAATCCACCGCGATTGGCAGTTGAAGGGAGATGTTTGAAGAGAAGAGAATTTATATTTTACTGGAAGGATGAGATTATCGCCGGATTTTCTGGCGGGTTGCTCATGGCAGCCGCTTTCCCTCCTTTTCCAACAAGGATCTTATCTCTTGTTGCTCTTGTTCCGCTGATAAGATATTTTTTAGTCGTTTTTCCGCGGGTTGTCTGGCGAAAGAATGCCCTTAAGAAAGGATTCTGGGTCGGGTATCTGTTTGGCATCGCCTTTTTCTCGATTCTCCTCTACTGGATAGCCAACCTTATTCCCGAGTCAAGTATCAATATGTCGTGGATCCTTATTCCAGCGGTGATTCTGTTTGTATTGTACCTTTCATGTTTTACGGGGCTTTTTACCCTGTTATTATCATGGCTTATAAAACGTTTTGGAATAAGAGCTGTTTTTACGGCTCCAGCGCTCTGGGCACTGATCGAATTCATACGCAGTAATGGTGAACTTGCTTTTTCATGGGGATTGATTTCAAGTTCTCTTGTGCCCTATCCGATCGCTCTCCAGGGGTTGTCTATATATGGCCCATTTGGATTATCGATGGTTATTGTCCTCCTGAATGTGCTGATAGCCTTCATTATCTTTTCCAGCGATAAAAAGCATAAAGCCTTGGCTTCGGTTGTTCTGGCCGTTGTTACGATATCTCATCTTGCGTATGGGAACATGCGGATCGGGCAGATAGACAGGGATATTACTGATAACAGATCCAGGGAGGATATCGCTATCGTACAACCGAATGTCAATTTAGGAATTAAATGGAAACCGGAATATCGTGATTCTATTTTTGTTCAAATTGATGAACTGACGAAGAGAGGTGCCGAGCTTGGAGCGAAATTAGTAATATTCCCTGAGACGGCAGCGCCTGTCTCGGTAAGTCACTCCACTCGATACAGAAACTGGTTAAAGAGGATTTCAAACAATTCGGGAGTCGATCTTCTGATCGGGTACATAAATCATATTCAGGAAGGTGAAAAGTGGATAGGATTCAACGCTTGTGGATTGTTCGACAAAAAAGGTGAATTGACCGCTCAGTATGAAAAGATAAAGCTTTTGCCCTTTGGCGAAAAGGTGCCATTCAGCCAATATTTCCCCGGCCTGGAAAAGATTGATTTTGGACAGGCCAATTTCAAACATGGTGAAAATATGACTATTTTTGATTCCGTTGCGGGCAAATTTGGCACTCTGATCTGTTTCGAATCGACGTTTACTGAATATGCAAGAAAATATATTAGAAATGGAGCCCAGTTTTTAGTCAATATTACAAATGACGGCTGGTTCGGAAGCTCGAGGGGAGCAATGCAACATGCCGAAATGCCAGTTCTTCGTGCTGTCGAAAACGGAGTATCACTTATCCGGGCAGCTAACACCGGCATTTCGATGTCCGTAGACCCTGCCGGAAGGGTCAAGTATTCCATTGATTTAAACAAGAATGGAATGTTCATTACTCCGGTGACGATATTAAGGAAAATGACATTTTACTGCAAATATGGGCAGCTATCATTCTTCCTGATGTTTCTCGGGAATCTATTCATAATTCTTCTTCCTGTTCTTTTTCAAAAGCACTGAAAACCGTACTTATCTTCTGTTATTACAACGAGTAACATCTTTTTCGCTTAAATATCCTGTTTTTTCCTCCTGCCCGCCATTTAACTGGCTAAAGTTCTGGCTAAATAAAGACGAAGAGATTGTGTAGCCGGAAATATCCATTTGTGAGGTGCTTAATAATGATGAACGATGAAAATACCGAGAAAAAATCAATATTGATGTGCGTCAATTTCAAACTTGGTGAAGAATGGTACGGGCAGGATATCTCGTCCATCCAGGAGGTAAACCGGGTACAGGAGATCACTGATGTACCAGGATCTCCCGAATACATCCTTGGTGTCATAAACATCATGGGAAATGTCATCCCCGTTATGGATCTGCGTAAAAGACTTGGCTTGCCAGACATGGCAATGACCACAAAAAGCCGCGTGATTGTAGTTGAACATGAGGAATCATTGCTTGGGTTGCTTGTCGATTCTGTTCATCATGTCATTGAGATACCATTCAATATGATATCAGACACACCTGAAACCGCGGTGACGAAAAGGAACAAATTCATAAGTGGAATTGGCAGGCTGAAAGATAAACTGATTTTCATCCTCGATATAGGAAAGATCTTTGATGAGGAATTCAAGAGCAAGATCGATCACCACAAACTGGAGAAAGAAATTATCGAGGGGTAGTGTTCAAGGTGCAAAAATCAAAGATAAATAATTATTTAAGCAGCGATGATTTCAACTGGTTTCGCAGATTCATTGAATCAGAGGTCGGGATAAGAATCCATGATAACAAACACATCTTTATGACCAACAGGCTCATAAAAAGGGTCGAAAGACTTGGAATAGATTCTATAAACGAATATAGAAGATTTCTCGAAACAAGCGATCAGCGTTTCTTCGAGAAAAGAAAGCTGTTTGAGGAGATCGTCACCTCGGAAAGCTCGTTTTTCAGATACCAGATTCAATATGACATGCTTGGGAATAAGATAGTCCCCGAGTTTGTCAGCGAACGGATCGACAAAGGACATTATGTAAAGATCATCTCTTTGGGATCATCATATGGCCAGGAGATCTATTCGGCGGCTATGGTCATCGCGGAAAAATTGTCGGTTGAGGACAGATTTTTTGTAAAACTGTCGGCTGCTGATATTTCGGAGAAAAATATCAATAAAGCAAAAGCCGGGTACTATGAAGAATATGATCTTAAGGAAATACCGGGTCGCTATATCGATAACTATTTTTTCAAGGAAAACGGTGGGTTCCGGCTGTCACCAAAGATAATAAATCTCGTTGAATTCTCCCAGTTTAATCTGATTTCAGAAAATTGGAATCCATATAAAAATGCTGACCTGATATTTTGCAGAAACACAATAATATACTTCGGCGAGAAAAAGAGGGAGTATGTCCTCAATCGTATTTCCCATAGTCTGCGTAAAGGCGGATACCTGTTTCTCGGGCATTCAGAGATGATCGATCCAAAGAAACACGGATTGGTCCAACTTGGAAACAGTATTTTGAGAAAGGTATGACCTTGACTTTATCACAAAGCAAGTTTGTTGTCACATTTTTGACTGACGCCGAAGACCTCGTTCAGCAGATGGAAAATATTTTCATTGAACTGGAAGAGTATCCCGGAAATGTCGAATTGATCAACAATTTATTCAGGTCTATACACACCCTGAAAGGATCTTCGTCCTTTATGGGTTTTAAGGTTCTGGCAGGGTTGGCCCATGCTGTCGAAAATATCCTCGATTCCGTCAGGAGTAACAGATATGAGTTTACCGAAGATATCATCAACGTGATTTTTGACAGTTTTGGTTTGATTAAAAACCTTCTTGAAGATATTCAGAAAAATGCGACTGACAACGGCCGTGATATTTCTTCAATGCTTGGAAAGATAGCGGCGATTGAATCAGGTCAGAATGAACCATCTGAAGAGATGAAAGTATCAATTAAGACGGACTCCGCCTTAACTGATGATAATGTCGTTGTTTCAAGAAAAAATCAAAAGTTGCTTGGAACTGGCAATATATCCTGCAGCACGTTGGTCAGTTTGCTGTCTGACGAAGAGATCAAGGAAATCAATAACAATAACGCAAAAGGCGGCATCTTTTATCTAAAGCTTGATTTTGAGCTTGAAACATCGATGCCTGTTGCCAGAGCGATGTTTGTAATAAGGGAACTCGATAATAAAACGAACCTGTTGGTCACCGTACCGCCGATTGAATATCTCGAGGAAGAATTCAACGGAACAATCGATTTTCTTTTTGAGACTTCACTGAATGAGAATGAAATCGTCGATCTGCTCGAACTTGACAAAATAAAAATAAGTGAACTGAAAAAAATTGAAAAACTTCAGTGTCGAAGTGAAAACCTGGAGATCATGTCAGACAGTGAGATTAAGAATGCTGTACCAGATGATGCCAAAGCCGCCGAAGTTGAATTGGAGAATAGCAGGGCGGAATTGTCGCGAAATAATAAATTTAAAGATGAACTCAACGCGAGACGTGAAGTGATCAGGGTCGATATTCAAAAACTCGATCAACTGATGAATCTTGCGGGCGAGCTAGTGACGAACAGAACAAGAAATAATGATCTTATAAGAGGTATCAGGGACAGATTCAAATCGAACAGGGAAATCAATGATCTGTATGAAAGCATTCAAGAGCAGAGCCGAATAGTAAGCGAGATACAGGAAGGAATAATGAATAGCAGGCTTGTACCTGTCGGCGCGATATTTCATAGCGTCCCGCTTGTTGTTCGCGAAATCAGCAGGGAAACTGGCAAACAGGTTAAGTGTACTATTCGTGGTGAAAGCACTGAACTTGACAAGAAGCTTGTAGATGGGATCCGGGAAGCAATAATGCATGTCGTCAGGAACGCGATCGATCATGGAATCGAACTGCCGGAAGAAAGGATTAGGCTGGGTAAACCTGAAAACGGTCAGCTATTGCTTGAAGCGTATCAGGAATACAATCAGATAGTCATTAAGATCAAAGATGATGGTAGGGGAATAGAAAAGGAGAAAATACGCAGAAAAATTCAGGATCGTAAGTCGCCAGGGCAGAAAAATGACAAAGCGTTGAGCGATCACGATCTGATGACGTACATATTCCTGCCTGGTTTTTCTACTATGGAAGATGTCACTGACCGATCGGGGCGTGGAGTCGGAATGGATGTCGTTAAAAAAGAGATAGAAAAACTGAAAGGGTCTATCCAGGTCGAGTCCGAAGAGGGTAAGGGGACGGCTGTAATATTAAGATTGCCGATCACTCTGGCTATCATCCAGGGATTGCTTGTAAAGAGTGAAGAGAATATTTACGCGATACCGATTGCAAATGTGTCGGAAATCATCTTCGTAAAACGTCATATGGTCAATTTAAATGATTGTGGAGAAATGTTGTTTCGTCACAATGATAAGGTCCTACCGATCTATACTCTTGGCAATCTGCTGGAAATAAAGAGGGATGACCCTGGGAACGAATTCTATGTCGTTATCTTGAACTACCTTGACAAAATAGTGGGAGTAATTGTCGATGATCTCGTGGGGGAACGGGAAATAGTCATTAAAAACCTTAATGGAGTATTTCTGGATATAGGTGGAATCGCCGGAGCATCTATAATGGGGGATGGAACAGTCGTGTTGATCATTGATATCCCGGTATTATTGAGAAAACACACTGTTAAGACGCAGAGTATGGACGTTCATAGAGTGAAAGCAAGCGTCGGATCAGGATAGGAAAGATATGATTTATTGTGATTCAAATAATCAGACGGTATATATCCCAACGGGACAGATCGGATTCGGTCAATCACCGGAGAAACTTTCGACTGTTCTGGGCGCTTGTATCGCTCTGAATCTTTATAACAGTATCGATAAGATCGGCGGCATGGCTCATATCCTCTATTACGGTGAAGGAAGCGATGATAGATTCGCGGTAAACGCGACCAGATCTCTTTTGTCCAGGTTGAACAACGACTCTGGGAGAAAACAGTCAATCGTAGCCAAGATCGTCGGAGGTAATATCGGATATAGCGGACTCAATTCTAAACTAAAAAGAAAAAATGAATCGATATTGTTGAATGTCGTATCTTTGTTGGTTGAGGAAAATATCAATATAGAAGGCATGCATACGGGGGGGCAGATTGAGAGAAATGTTCTTTTCGATCTGGAGTCAGGGGACGTCATTATCAATCTCGGGACAAAGGATCTTATCAACAGAAGGATAATTGTTATCTGATAACGGCGATTATTTATGAGCCGGAGGAATTTTGAGTATTAATATATTATGCGCTGACGATTCAAACCATGTGCTGGAGATTCTATCCAGATTACTATCTTCCGTGCGGGAGATCGGCAAAGTCTATAAAGCGAAGAATGGTGAGGAAGCGATCCAGATGATGAAAATGTATGCTCCCGATGTAATCACGCTGGATCTTAAGATGCCGGTTCTTGACGGACTCCAGACACTTAAAAAGATACGGACCTTCTCGGATACTCCCATAATAATGATAAGCTCCTATACGCAACCGGGGGCGCATATTTCCATGGAAGCCCTCGAAGAAGGAGCCTTTGGGTTCATTCCAAAGCCAGCCAGCGGCAAGAAAGATGATATGATAAAGATGCGGGATGAGCTGGTAGCCCTGATAAAGGCCGCTTATGAGGCCAGGAATGAGAAAGAAAATGGAACTGCATCGATCAATGACAGGAAAATCAAGTATAATCCTGAAAAATCATCCGATAATGAAAATGTTGATATTAAAACTGTAGTGTTCCCCGAGGAGATCGACAGCGTGTTTTCGGCTGTATGCGTTGGTTCATCCGCTGGCGGACCTAAAGCGTTATCAAAGTTGATTTCAAAATTGCCCGAAAAATTTCCCTACCCTGTTTTTATTGTTCAACACATTCCCGAATTTTTCACTTCCTATTTGACAGAAAGCCTTAACAGGAAAAGCCAAATTCTGGTCAAGGAAGCAGTTCATGAAGAAATTGCCAGGCCAGGAGTCGTTTATGTCGCCCCCGGAGGGTGTCATATGCGGCTAAGAAAAATCGGAAGTAATATAAAAATAGTCATGGATTACGAATTTCCAAATGTTTCAGGAGCAAGACCGTCTGTTGACGTACTTATGGAATCAGCAGCGACATTTCTTCAATCCAATGCCGTGGGGATAATTCTTTCCGGTATGGGACAAGATGGAGCTCACGGATTGATGAAAATGAAGGAAGCCGGAGCAGTAACTCTGGTCCAGGACAGGACGTCATCTCTTGTTTACGGCATGGCAAGTACAGCGCTTAAACTTGGAGCTGCGGATTATGTCGTCGATATTGACACCATCCCTGAATTTATTCTTTATTCAGCTCAATTAAGGTTATCTCAGGCCGGTAAAATCAACCATATGATCTGATAGATCAATTTCCACAAAATATACAGGTTGTAGCTTTTGCCAACTTCGGATATTATTTATGCGATAGGATCATGATGTCTTTTAACCGGATGGATGTGATAAATATATGGGGCTATATTGGTCGATTTTTTTATCATTTCTAAAAGTAGGGACATTTGGATATGGTGGTGGCCCGGCACTTATACCTCTCATTGAAAAAGAAGTCGTCACTAATTACGGGTGGTTGACTGCGGAGGAGTTTGTCGATGCTTACGCGATGGCCAGTACGTTGCCAGGTCCGATAGCCACAAAAATGGCTTTATGCATAGGGTTGAAAACAGCCGGGCCGATAGGCGCTGCCTCCGCTCTGATTGCCATGCTATTGCCTTCAAGCATTTTTATAATATTGCTGTCAATGTTATATTACAAATACAGGAATCTACATTCAGTTCAGGCGATCATCCGGGGCGTACGCCCGGTAGTAATAGCCCTTTTGATGGTGACAGTGGCGCATCTTGGTCCAAAATCGATATTTAACTGGGACACATTTATTATCGCGCTTCTGGCGTTCATAGTAGTATTTTATCTTAATATTCATCCTGTATACACGATACTCAGCGCTGCTGTCATAGGATTTCTTTTTTATCGTTGATCTGCTCTATGTTGAACCCTGGCAAAAGGCGGATTCTGATGGATATTAATGAAAGAGGATATTTATCGGAACCTGATCGATTTGTTTTTTCAACCATGGTTGTCAGGACGGAAGATGCGGAAAATGGAAAGACAAGAGTATGGCTCGAAAAGACATATTTTTATCCCTTTTCTGGCGGACAACCGGATGACAGAGGAACACTTGATGGTCTTGAAGTGACTCAAGTCAGTGAAGACGAATATGGGATCTGTCACACAATCAACGGGATATTGAATAAAGGGGACTTCGTAGAGGGCAGGATAGAATCGGAAAGGCGAATTGATCACACCCGACAGCATTCAGGACAACATCTGCTTTCACGTCTTTTTCTGGAAATGACCGGATCCTCGACGGTTGGGTTCCATCTTGGCGAGAAGACTTCCACGATCGATCTTGACGGCAGCGAGATCTCTGATGCGGTTCTCAAACAAGTTGAAAAGCGCGTAAATGAATTGATTATCGAGGATATTCCCCTGTCGAGCAGAATACTGACCTTCAGTGAATATTCACAGTTGATCGAAGACCAGCAGGGTCAGCCTTTGAAGGAAACCCTCAGATCAAGGTTGTCAGATGAATCTGATATGGTGAGGATCGTTGAGATCAAAGGGGTGGACAATTCAACATGTTGCGGTACGCATGTCAAGTCCACCGGCGAAATCGGCCTGTTGAAGATTCTTGGTACGGAAAAAATTAAAGCGGGGAATCGAGTTTATTTCATCTGTGGGTTAAGAGCACTTGCAGACTACGTAAATAAACACGATCTAATAGATTCGATAGCCAGAAAGTTCAGTACAGACTGGATGGAGATCGGAAATGCTATCGACAGGTTATCCACCGAGCATAGATCACTAAGAAAAGAAATCGCGGGTTTGACCCGCGAATTATCGCACTTCAGGGCCGTGGAAATGAAAAAGCCGGCCGATCGTATCGGTGAATATGGGATAATCAGAAAGGTGTTTGACGCTATAGACCCTGTGGCGTTAAAAGAACTGGCAGCAAAGATCAGGGAGGAAAACGGACTTGTGATCCTTTTTGGATACAGAAAACCGAAACCGGGATTGTTGTTTACTTCTTCAGCGGGAATCGATGTAGATCTGGGTGAGGTATTGAAAGCTTCGGCTGAGGTTATGGGCGCCAGGGGTGGGGGGGGACGTGATTACGCGCAAGGAGGAGGCGGTGACGGGGAAAAAGTCGAGGAAGCATTGGAGATGGCGTTCAAGATTCTAAAAGACAGACTTGTATGAATCATAAGAAACTGAATGATAATGATTCCCGGAGAAAAGAGATGGTCTATTCGCAGATCGTCAGGCGGGGAGTGCGCGATAAGAGGACTGTAGACGCGATGCTTCGTGTTCCACGGGAAAAACTCGTAATCAATGAGACGCTCGATTCGGCATTCAATGACAGCCCCCTGCCGATCGGCCATAACCAGACTATTTCCCAGCCATATATCGTGGCCTATATGACAGAACAGCTTAAATTGACCGGCAATGAGAAAGTGCTGGAAATTGGTACTGGAAGCGGTTACCAGACTGCTGTTCTGGCTGAACTTGCCGCGGAAGTGTACACTGTAGAGATAATCGAAGAACTTTCAGTCAAAGCGGAGATCGACCTAAAGATCCTTGGTTATTCCAATATTTATCACCGTTGCGGAGACGGTGCGATTGGATGGCCGGAAAAGGCGCCCTTTGACGCGATAATAATTACGGCTGCGCCGGCCGAAATTCCATGGGAGATTGCTTCCCAGTTGAATGAGAATGGGAGAATGATTCTGCCGGCAGGCAATACAATCCAGCAGTTAAAACTGATAACAAGATATGGAGAAGAGTTTTCAGTCGAAGACCTTATAAATGTGAGGTTTGTCCCGATGACGGGCAGATCGCGGGAGAAGGGGCGATGACAGGTATAATATACCATGAACTTTTTGGAAGACATCTTCAGGGATATAATCATGTTGAAAGTCCCCAGAGGTATCTGACACTGATAGAAAGACTGAGAAAGAGCGATTTCCCCGGTCCTGTGAGATTCATAGAATCGATACCGGCAGACCGGAAAACGATTGAATTTGTCCACGACAGGGCATATGTCGAATCGATCCTGTCTTTGAAACCGGAAAAATACCTGATGCTTGATGCCGGAGATACTATCACGACAAAAGATTCAGTGCAGGCGGCGGTTTATTCTGCAGGAGCGGGGCTGCTTGGTGCGAAAATGGTTCTTGATGGAGAATTATCAAATGCTTTTTCTCTTGGCAGACCGCCCGGGCATCACGCTGAGAGAAACAGGGCAATGGGATTCTGTATTTTTAATAATATTTCAATCACTGCTTCCTGGTTGATTCGTGAAGGGGGAATATCGAGAGTCGCAATTATTGATTGGGACGTTCATCATGGGAATGGGACTGAAAATATATTCTTGGAAGAAGACAGGGTGATGTACATAAGCCTTCACCAGTACCCTCACTATCCCGGTTCGGGCCATGCTGATATGAAGGGAAAGGGTAAGGGTGTCGGATTCAATCTCAATCTACCCATGGAATACGCCACAGATGATTCAATCTATCTTTCTGCTTTCAACGAAAGGGTTGTTTCTGCTCTTGACAGGTTCGCCCCGGAATTCATTTTGATATCAGCGGGTTTTGACGCGCACAGAGACGACCCTCTGTCAGGCATCAATCTGACGAGTGGGGCTTTTCGAGAGATGACTCAATTGATCATGGAAGTGGCCGAAAAGCACGCGGCAGGGAGGATCGTTTCTTTTCTTGAAGGAGGTTATAATCTGGACGCTTTATCAGAATCCGTAGAGGAGCATGTACGGGCACTGACTAGAGGTACAACTGATAATCAGCCCGGCTCTCGTTGATTGAACTGACTCTTATTCCAGGTTTATCTACAATAGGGCACTTGTTTTCACAGATACCGCATCCGATACACAGATCCGGATTGACGACAGGTTTTTTGAGCTCAAAACTTTTCCCACTCCTGTCAATTCCTTCTTCGATCAAAAAGGTGATAGCCTTGCCGGGTGCCGGACAATGTTCTTCACACACGCCGCAATTTCTTCCCAGAGCGTATGGTATGCATCTGTTTTTATCAAAAAATGCCAGGCCGATCCGGATCTTCTGTTTTTCTTCAAGCGATATGCTTCGTATCGCTCCCGTGGGGCAAACCTGGTTACAGAGGTTGCAATAGAATTCACAGTATCCGAGCCTTGGAACTAGCACTGGCGTCCATAGGCCCTCAAGTCCCGCCTGGTTGAATGCCGGCTGCAGGCCGTTGGTAAGGCATACTTTCATGCATTCTCCGCATTTGACACAAGTACGCAGGAATTCGTCTTCAGGTAAAGCACCTGGAGGACGTATAAGGTCGGGAGAATGTCTTTTTCCCGTCTCTCCAAGGCCGATAAGCGGAACTGCCGCTATCGCCGCCACTCCTGTTGCGATTATATGCCGGCGTTGAAGGTCGACCTTTCCATCCCCCGTTTTTTTCATCGACGGATGGATTCTTACTGCCGAGGCCGGGCATACATCTTTACAGTTAAAACATATAAGGCATTCACTGCTGGTCCATTGGCCGGGCGGAAAAGGAGTAGCATCGCCCTGGCAGGATCGGTTGCACATGTGGCACGAAACACACTTTTCGCCATCAACATCCACTCTGGCAAACAGTTGCCTGTATCCGACAAACCCAAGAAGAGCTCCAAGAGGACATAAATATCTGCACCAGAATCTTGGCGCGACAAAATTGAGGGCGAGGATAGCCGAGAAGATCAAAGCTATCGGGATCATCTGTCTGAATACAGGTTGTTCGAACGCAAGGAGAGTGCCTGTGAGAATCGAGTAGAGAGAGTCCATCGCTGGCGATATTCCAGGCACCGCGAGTACATAGCTGAATTCAAAGAACGCCCGGACCAGCCCGTTGATCGCCGGATTGAATCCGATTGCCATAGATCGTATCGTAATCGAGATCGGATCTAGGAACCCCGCCGCATTCCACCCGAATACGGCAGCGACAAGAATAAAGACAAGAATATAATATTTATATTTTCTCATGCGCGGGTGGTTTCCATCATCCGGGTTTCTTGAAGGGCGCCTCATGCGGAAATAACCGATTACCGTATTAAGTGTGCCAAGAGGACAGACCCAACCGCAGAAGACTCTGCCCAGAAAGAAGGTAAGCGCGATCGTCACCAGTGAGAGGAGGAATATCTTTTTTACGACATGAGTCGCCAGGAGGGATGAAAGAGCTATCAGCGGGTCAAAATCAAGAAACAGTCTGACGGGTAGGCCGAGTTCGTCTTTACCCTTATATTCTGTCTGAATAAAGAGAATAAGAAATACCAGCAAAAAAAGTATCTGTGACGTTCTTCTAAGGTTCTTCATCATGTCTTGTCCAGATCGAGTCCGACGTATCCGTTCGTCCTGTAATCTGATGTACCAAGGCCCTTTTTTTCGGCCATCTTGAGATGAGGAAATCCCGAAAGTCCTTTTTCCCTGAACTGTTCACCGAACAGGTCTATGCCAAAAGCGTCTATTTTGACAAGGTCACTGCTCGCCGCGATAGTATCACGCCTTTCGACATCGCCGAGAGTGCTTCCCTGCGGTCCGTGCGCCTTTAATATCCTGACTGCGTCAAGAATCGTGAGGTTCGGCTTGAAGAAGAAGGCGAGATCCACAATGCTTTCAGAAAGTTTCTGATGGAGAAGATCGCGTCTTCCTCCGATCAATCCCATAAGGTTTTTCATTGATAGAGTGACTCCTGAAAGGCCGTGGTGCTTGGCCACAGGCACATTTATTATCTTATCAGCTTCAAATGCTTCAGTGTAGACTTCCCATTCCTTCAGTACATCTCCGCCCAGATCCATTCGGACGAATTTCCTTTTCTCCATGAACGGTACATCTGCTCCGGCTTTCTCCGCGGCTTCCTGAATTCCACTTCTTTTGTAGCTTCTTCTCGCGTCATTACACGTGTTGTCTGCCACAATTACTTTTTTTGCCCCCGCTTCGATTACCATTGCGACTATCGTTTGAACGACCAGCGGATTCGTGGTCGCGGCCTGATCAGGAATTTTATCCCAGGAAATATTCGGCTTGATAAATACAGTCTCGCCTTTATTTACGAATGCTCCCATTCCACCAAGAAGTTCAACACTTTTCCGGACTGCCGCGGCAGTATCCTTACTTTTAACAACGGCAAAGGAAGTACCCGCATCGGTGGCGGTTGTATTTGAGGCCAGTTTTCCCGCGGGGGCGAGTAGAAACGCCGCTCCGCCGGCAAGAGTCTTCAGGAAAGTCCTTCTGTCAGCCATTCTATCATCATCCCTTTCGACAGGCGATTATCCGGTGCTGTGCCTTACTCCCTCTGAGATCTGCCATCGAATTGATAATTCGAGCTCCAGGAGATCAGACCCGGCAGTTGTTTACCATAAAGATTATATATATTGCCCGATATCACGTAAAGGCAAATCATTGCTGGCTGTATTCGTGAAATAGAGGATTTATCACGCGAAAAATCGGTTTAACGGGAAAACGTCAGTAATTCGTTAATTATCACGATATAACCGCGGAAATCCAAGATTTCAATTGCCAGATCGACCTTAAAAAGCTATCTTCGCGCGAAAAGGCGATTTAAACGGAGATGCGTATTGGACACAGGAAATTTTCAACCGAAAGTATTTTACAGAAAACTTGATTCCCTTCTTGTGCGTATCGGTAACAGTGCTGATACAAGGGAAGTGCTGACTCTTGTTCTCGAAGAACTCGTCAAGTTTTTCGGGTTCGAACTTGGAATAGAAAGCGGTTGTATCTATAAATTGCGGTTCGGTTCTTTCCACCTTATCGAGGGGCCAGTTGGCGAATCAGAATTTGACTGGCCGGTATCGATATTCAAAAACGATCCGGTATTTGATCTGCTGTTCGAACACAAGAGCTATATATTTTCAGATTCTGCTTCATCTCCATGGGGGATTAACAGTGTCGCGGTGATGGTCGGAGAGAACGATCAGTTCATGATGGTTTTCAGGCTAAATGAATCATGGCAGAGAGAGACCCTGGCTTTTTCGCTCAATACGATCCGTAGTACGGTGAATTACAGCCGGTCGACGAGCCGTTTCAATTCAGATATCCAGGAAGCCTACGAGATCCAGAGATCACTTCTCCCTCGTTCCAACCCTAATTATAAAGGTTTCGATATCTCGGGAAGATCTATACCGGCAGAAAGAGTCGGAGGGGATCTCTACGATTTCAATGTCATGCATGAGGGAGTGTTGAGCATAGCGATCGGAGATGCCAGCGGCCATGGGTTGCCGGCAGCTCTTCTCGCGAGGGATGTGGTGACGGGCCTCAGGATGGGAATCGAGAACGAGACAAAGATATCCGCAGTGATAAGGAAACTGAACTCGGTAATCCACAAAAGTCAACTATCGACTAAATTCGTATCTCTGGTCTACGGAGAACTCGAACACAACGGGACACTTGTATATATAAATGCCGGCCATCCACCACCAATACATTTCAAAAAGGATTCTATCAGTACTCTTGATGTTGGCGGGACGATACTTGGACCTCTTGAGGAGACTGTTTTCAACAGGGGATTCGCTTTTCTGGACCCGGGAGATATCATTCTGATGTTTACCGACGGGATAATCGAGATAACGGACATCCAGAACGATATGTTTGGAACAGACCGGCTGATCGAAGTCGTTCGCGCGAATCAGAACGAATCCTCGACCGTTATCATTGATCGGATCCTCAAAAGCATCAAAGATTTCGGGAAAAGCAACATTCTTCTTGATGATGCTACGATGATAGTCATAAAAAGAGTCGAATAAACCGGCTTCATCGCAGCGTCTCTTGACCTTTCAAAGAAAAACCCATAGACTGTCATCTGTTGTTTTGAGCAGGCATCCGGCTGCGCGGCAACAGAAAATCAATCTGGTTGAAATCTCTGAAATGGAGGGTGATGATGAGTAACCGGCCAAAAACAAGATCTCTTCCTGTAAACAAAATGCGATGGCGATGTCCGCAGAATCTCTTCAAGTTCAAAACTACGGAGCATATCAAACCATGCGATAATATTATAGGCCAGGACAGGGCGCTGATGTCTATAGGTATGGGCCTCAACCTTGAACACAGAGGTTATAATATCTTCATAACCGGCCTTGCCGGTACGGGTCGTACCACAACGATCAAACATCTTCTCGAAAAAATGGAACGGAAAGACTCTATTCCAAAAGATATCTGTTATATGCATAATTTCAGAGATGAGAATATGCCGCTGCAGATAGAACTCGAACCTGGTGAAGGGATAAGGCTCGCGGCGGAAATGGACGGTCTTATTTTTAATCTGACAAGAAAAATCCCTTCGATGCTGAAAAGCGACTACTACCAGACCAAGCAGAAAAAACTTGTCGAAGCCCACCAGGAAAAACAGAAAAAGATCGTTTCAGCTTTCGAAAAGAAAATCGGCAAGGAAGGTTTTACCATGATAAGCGTCCAGGTAGGAGGCGCGATCAGGCCGCAGATAGTGCCGGTCATGGAGGGAAAACCCGTTGATTATTCCCAGATCGTCAAAATGATCGAAGAAGGAACGATGACGCAGGATCAATTCGAATCGATGAAAGCAAAAGCAGAAGCGCTGTCTGAAGACATGACGGTAGTGTACGAACAGATGAAGAATATCGAGAAAGAATTGAAAGAACAACTTGAAAAACTTGATAAGGAGTTCATTTATCCGGTTGTACACTCGATGATCGTGGAGATCGACAAACTTTTCGCTAACAAGAAGCTCTCCTGTATTCTTCGGGACGTTGAAAACGCCATTAATAAAAAACAGGATCTTTTCAAAAAGGATGAAGATTCTGAAGATGAGGAACAGGTTCAACTTCCCGGCGGGGACGGCCAGACTGAAGAAGATGATCCATTCAGGGAATTCAGAGTAAATGTCCTTATAGATAATTCCGATACGGAAGCTCCTCCGGTGATAATAGAGAATTTCCCGAACCTGAAGAATGTCTTCGGGATCATAGAACGGGATTTCTATCCAGGTGGATGGTCCAAAACGGATCATTTGAATATCAAGCCTGGATCGTTCCATAAGGCCAATGGAGGATTTCTCGTTATGAATGCCATGGATGTCTTTATCGAACCTGGCGTATGGCAGACACTCAAGAGGACTCTGAAAAGTTCTGAGTCTATCATCCAGAACTTCGATGCTTTCAGCTATATGAGTTCTTCAGCGTTGAAGCCAGAACCGTTGCAGGTAAAGACAAAGATAGTTTTGATAGGTGATTCAAGGATGTACTATCTTCTCCAGTCCTACGATGAGGATTTCCGAAAGATTTTCAAGATAAGAGCCGATTTTGACAGGGAAGTCGACAGGGACCATCAGATCATCCGCCAGTACGCTGGATTCATAAAGTCAGTCTGCGACAGGGAAAACCTGCTGCATTTCGATAGATCCGGAGTAGCGGCAGTCATTGAATACGGAGTAAAACTGGCAGGCAGGCAATCGAAGATCTCGACGCGTTTCTCCATGATCGCCGATATTATCAGAGAAGCAAGCTATCAGGCAAAGGCGGAAAACGACAAGATCGTGGGAAGGAAGGAAGTTGAGAAGGCACTGGAATACAGGATTATGAGAGTGAACCTTTTTGAGGATAAACTCCAGGAGAGGATAGATGATGGTACTATCCTGATCGAGACAAGCGGGTCAGTCGTCGGACAGGTCAACGCCCTGTCTGTTTATAACCTGGGGGACTATTCATTCGGAAGGCCATCCAGGATAACCGTGAGGACATCGCTGGGGAATTCAGGTGTCATAAATATTGAACGCGAGTCTGATCTGAGCGGAAATACCCACAATAAAGGCGTGTTGATCCTCAGTGGATATCTAAGAGGTAAATATGGCAATGAGAGTCCACTTGTCATGAGCGCGAGCCTCTGTTTCGAACAATCATACGGAGGTGTTGACGGTGACAGCGCGAGTTCGACAGAATTATACGCGATCCTGTCGAGTCTGTCCGGCTTGCCTCTCAGGCAGGATCTTGCCGTCACTGGATCTATCAATCAGAATGGGGAGATACAGCCGATAGGAGGGGTCAACGAAAAGATCGAGGGATTTTTTAACGTCTGCCAATCAAAAGGATTAAAAGGAACAGAAGGAGTCATCATACCCTGGCAGAATGTCCAGGATCTGATGCTCTCTGAGAAAGTAGTGGAGGCGGCTAAAAAGGGGAGATTCCATATATATCCGGTTAAACACGTCGACGAAGGGATCAGCCTGCTTACGGGAGTTAAGGCGGGAAAACAACTGAGCAGCGGAAAATATACCAAGGGATCGGTAAATGATATTGTACAGAGAAGACTTCTTGATATGGCTCTAAGGTGGAAGAAATTTGGAACAGACAGTAAAAAGAAAGATTAATATCATGTCTGAGCTAAGACAAAATCCTTGCACGAAAGAATGGGTCATCATAGCTACGGAAAGGGCCAAACGGCCAGAAGAATTTTCCGGAGGAATGGGTCCTGATAATCAGCCGAGACCGGCTTTTATGGCTGAATGCCCATTCTGCCCGGGGAACGAAAACGAGACGCCTCCTGAAATACTTGCTTTCAGGAACCGAAAGGATGAATGGATACTCAGAGTCGTGCCGAACAAGTTCGCCGCCCTCTCTCCGGAAGGGGAGGCGGTCCGCGAAGAAGAATCAGATTTTTTCAGAAGCATGAACGGTTTCGGCAAACACGAAGTGATAATCGAATCAAGGCTTCATAACGCCTCTTTCGGGCAGATCAGCGATAATGCCGCTTTAAGGATAATAGACGCGTATTATCAAAGATTTCAGGACTTGAGCGCCGACAGGCGGTTCAAGCTTATCAAAATATTCCGTAATTGCGGTAGTACTGCCGGGACGTCCCTGGAACATCCTCATTCCCAGATCGTGGCGACGCCGGTAGTGCCGCTTCATATCCGGCATCGGCTGGAATCGGCGATGAGATATTATGATGATCATGGAGATTGCGTATTCTGCACGATGATAGAGAAGGAAAAAGAGGAAAAAGAAAGGTTGATCATTGATGAACCGGGATTCATCGCTTTCACTCCTTTTGCCGCGCGCGTGCCATTCGAGACCTGGATAATCCCGGAAAGGCATATGTCGACTTTTGGCGAGATCTCGAAGACTGAACAGAAGAGCCTGGCCAGGATTATCAACCGAATTATGGAGAAGATAAACCGGGGGCTTGATTCGCCGGCTTATAATATGATCGTACGCACAGCACCATCGGGCGAGGATAACGAGGAATATTATCACTGGCACATTCAGATCATCCCTAGACTCACAACCCCTGCCGGGTTCGAACTTGGTACTGGAGTTTATATAAACACGAGCCTTCCCGAGGAGACTTCGCGTTTTTTAAGAGAAATATGAACATTATTTTGGTTCCAGCCGGTTGAATTGAAACAAACCGTTGAATAGAATGTATAAGGTTTAAACTTTAAACAGAGATCCCCGGGAGGATTGCCAGATGATCAATAAGAGAGCGTATTTTTATCCAATAATGACCATAGCAATGGCCTTACTGATTTCCAGTTGCCAGAGTAAAACCGTTGAAGAAGCTGAGGATCTTCCTGAGATAGAGACCGGGGTCAACGTTATCGTGAATCCCTCCTTCGAGGAGTGGAACGGGTTCATGCCGGTGGGATGGGAAATGAAACAATTTTCCGGTGCCGGGGACAAGATGAATATGTATGGTAAGAATACGACGTATTATACCAGCGGAGCGCACTCTTACTATCTAAGGGGGCTTTTTAATACTGAAAAATGGATGGTGCTTTATCAGATACATCCAATACGGCCAGGGTATGACGTGTTTTTCTCCGCACAGATCAAGACGGATGGAGTCGAAAAGGAAAAGGGACAGGATACCAACTGCAACCTTTACATAATATTCTATGATAAGGATGGAAAAAGGTTAAATACCCGCTACTATGCCGATTCTGGTACGATACGAAGGATCGGTACGAGTACCTGGGCCAAGAACAAGAATATGAAGAATGTCCCGGATGGTGCCGCGTCGATTGAGATAGGTCTGATAAATCAGATGAGTGGATACGCGTATTTCGATGATGTCGAACTGGTCTTTGAAAAAGAACAATACTGGGAAAGCAATAAAACCCGTTTCATAACGTTCAAGTGGCTCCCGGAGAAACCTTTTCCTCAGGAAGATATGGACCGTCTTGTGAAGCTGGCCGATCAGATAACCAGTGATTTCGGGATCAAGAAAATCGAAGGGGAGATCGAATATTATCTGTACCCGTCAGAGGACAGGTTTATGAAGTTGTTGCGCAGAAAGAGATATCAACAACTTGTAAGCTGGGAAAGGAAGGAATTTCATTCGGTCGAATCTTTCGAGGATCATGACATGATCCATCTTATCCTGTACGATCTTGGCGTTCCCCCTATGGGACTGGCCAAGGGAGTCGTATTCCAGTATCGGGAGCCGATTCATGGATGGGACCTTCATAACTCTGCGAAACAGGATCTCATGAATAAAAGGCTTCCCGCTCTTTATAAAACTCTTTCCAAAAGCGCCTTCACCAAGACAGATGTCTCTGTTACCGTGCCTTCATGGGGATCTTTCGTTAAATACATGATATCGAAGTACGGTATCGAAAAGATCGTAAAGCTCTACAAAGGGACTGACGGGGCGGACGACTTTGAATCTTTCAACAAACTTTTCAAGGAACTGTACGGAGATGATTTTCCAAGGATAGATCAGCAGTGGAGATGGTTTCTTCTCCGATATGAATGCGATGCTGCTGCTGATACTTTGATATAGAGTGCGAGAAACCGGGTGACCGATTGCTGATGTCATACAAATATTGTCCGAGGTGCGGAGGGAAGATGCGTCCACACCAGGACGAAAGAACCAGAAGGATGAAATGTTTCAATTGTGATTTCATCCATTATCTGAATCCTTCGCCGGCTGCCGGTGTCCTGGTCTTTGACGATCATGGGCAGATACTTCTTGTCCAAAGGGCATTCGAACCGTACAAAGGAACCTGGGTAATACCTTCGGGATATGTAGAATATGATGAAGGAATAAAAATCACGGCGGTCAGGGAATTAAAGGAAGAGACAGGGCTTGACGTCGAGATAGCCGGTATTCACGCGGTGGAGTCCTGTTTTGACGATCCGAGAGGAAATACGATAATCGTTATTTTCAACGGAATCATCACTGGCGGAGAGCTGATCGCCGGGGACGACGCCATGGACGCGAGATTTTTTCATCTGGCCGATCTGCCTGAAATCGGGTTTGAATGTCAGCGCAGGATCATTTCGGGCCTGAAGGAAAATATCAGCTAGATTCGGAATCATTTTTTCTTTTCCTCTCCATCCTCATGACGAAGACCAAAAAGCCAGTGAACCCGCCCCACACCAGGCCGCAGATGACGCACATCATTATTATCGCTGACCCTGTCATGAGTTTCGCTCCTTCCGCCCATTTTCATTCACACGATTTTCCGGTCGGTTCCTGTTGTACCCAGAGGTGGAGGTCCTTTCAAAGAGAAGCCTGTTAAGAGATCTCTGAGAGAGTAAAAGGATCACTATCACCAGGCCCCATTGAAATAAACAGGTACCGACGCTGAATTTTCTGAACGGATGCCACCAGAATTGCGGGTCATACACAAGCACTGACTGCGAGAACCACCATACAGCCATAGCGAGAAATTCTATCGGGAGAAGGAACCTGACCGCAAAATCAAATATCCTGCCGGGTTTTATATCGTTATCCGGGTTGTCAAGCAATTCGACCCTGAATCGCCTGACTCCATAGATGATCACTATTGTGCAGAAAAGAAAGCCGCTTACAAGAAGTCCGACGCTCCATACCCAGTCCTGGTTCTGGAAAAATCCCGGATCAAGGGCCGATGGAAGGCCGAAAATAAAACAGGCGGAACCAATAATCAATATGCCCCGTTTCCTCGACAGGCCGAAGTCCATGACATTTCGCGTTCCCAGCTCGATCATTGATATCAGCGATGAAAGTGCCGCGACAGAAAGCGCGAGAAAGAATACAAGAAGAAAGAAACGGCCACCACTGACATGTTCAAAGAGTTTCGGGATCCAGATAAATGTCAAGCCGGTGCTCAGAGGACCGGTATCCTGCGCGGCTGATATAGCCTGATCGTACGGCAGTATCGCGAAAACTGTCGGGATTACGGCGACCGCCGCGAGTAGCGAGGCGGAATTGTTCCCGAGCCCGGCCAGAAAGGAATTGGCAACGATGTCATCGTGTCTTTTCATATATACAGCGTAAGTCAATATCAGACCCCAACCGGCCCCGGTCGACCAGGCGCTTTGCGTCAGTCCCTCAAGCCAGATGCGGCAGTTCATCAGGGCGCTCCAGTCAGGATGGAAAAGATAATTGAGTCCGGCCGATGCTCCAGGCAGGGTCACAGCTCTTATCCCGGCTATGATAAGCAGCACAAAAAGTGAAGGGAGCATGATTCGATTGGCTTTTTCTATACCGGCCACAACGCCGCGATAGATTATGAACGATCCACCGAGTATGGCGATAAGGTGAAAAAGTACCGGCTGCCAGCCTGTATTCTGGAAAGCAGTCCAGAATCTGGTAGTCTCCTCTCCCCATAGACCTCCACCGGCGACAGATCCGGGGCTGAAGAGAATATCAAGAAAGGAGGCCAGCGAATACCGAAAACACCAGCCTGTCACGACACTGTAATAGAACGTTATGGCCAGCGTGCATATTCCAACGAAACCGCCCATCCATGTGAGTCTTCTGTCTATCGATCCAAAAGCTCCGATAGTTCCCATCCTGGTCTTTTTGCCTAACCCGAACTCGATCATGAGAAGAGGGATTGACCAGAGAAAGAGAAAGAGAAACCATGGCACGAGAAACGGGGCTCCACCGTTCTGGGCTATTACCCTCGGGAATCTCCAGATATTGCCTGTTCCGACAGCCATTCCAAGGGCGGCAAGAAGAAGCGACCATCTGGATGAAAATACTTCCTTAACTCTGATTTCCGTCATTCTACCATTCTTATCCTGAAGCTGTCACCGATCTCGATCCTGTCGACCACTTCCATTCCATCCGTTACAATGCCGATTACAGTGTACCGGCCGTCAAGATGCGGCTGGGGAGTATGAGTTATGAAAAACTGGCTTCCCGGAGTATCTTTTCCGGAATGAGCGACCCCGACATATCCCCTGCCATACCTGTGCATATTAAATTCACTTCGAAGGAAAAATCCGGCGTCTCCCCATCCATCTCCTCGTGGACATCCACCCTGAATGACAAATCCGGGGACAACGCGGTGAAAATTAAGGCCGTCATAAAAGCCATTCTGGACCAGCGTAAGGATAGCGGCTACTATCCCCGGAGCGTCATCTCCAAAAAGCGTGATCTCGATATTCCCCTTCGCGGTGACGATCGAAATCTTCCTGTCTCCGGAAGGCAGGGGGGGAGTCTCCCTCGGGAGATCGCCCCTGATCCATCGGGATGAAAGAGTGGGGTCGGGGGAAAAGTTCAATCCGAATCTCCCGGCTGCTTCGGCTGATGCCTCCCGTACACGCGGATCCGGATCGACAAGTGCCGTTTTAAGCAGCATCTTTATGCCCGGTTCCTGTTCGACGGTCATATCGCCGTTGTCTCCAAAGGCCCCCAGGATCCTTATGATAGCGAGTTTTTTATCCGAATCTTCACGGGATACGCTTTTATTGAATATTCCAGACAGATCATCGATCGCTTTGGCGGGAATCGTATTACCAATAGATTCAATAGCTATCGTCGCTATGACCCGGTCATCCCCATTTGCCGCGTCAACAAGCGCTTTGGCCGGAGTGATTTGATTATCACCGCAGGGGATAGTAAAAAGATCGGTATTCTTCCATCTGCCCAACCCGGCAGCAGCTCCCTCTCTCGAAAGATGGCCTGTCGCCGAGGAAAGGATATCGGTCAGTAATCCTATATCTTCCTCAATCCCTATTTCGCCCAGGAATTCCAGAGCGGTCATTTTTTCATATGGAGTTCCTGATTTGACCTTTTCCAGAAGATGGATCCTCGCCTTTGAACCTCCTGTTTCAGCTGCAGCCTTTATCGCGGCGACCCTGGTCATCAGAGACTTGTCGTTTAAAAGAGGCAGGACTTTCGAAAAAGATTTTTTATTACCTGTCCTCTGTATTCCTTCCAGGGCGAGTGTTTTGAGGTAGCTGTCATCGAGAGAAAGCGCCTTTTCAAGTTTTTCGGCCGATTTTTTACCGCCGATCCTGCCGAGCGCTTCAGCTGCCTTTACAGCAAGCATCCTGTCATCACCGGTAAGAAACCAGGCCAGCCGTTCGATTGCTTTTTTCTCTTTCAGGCGGCCGAGCGCTTCAGATGCCCTCAGGCGGACCTCTCGATCCTCACTTTCCATCAAGGCGATGAGCCTGTGATTCTCAAGAGGGTACCCGAGTCTGCCGATCGTATATGCCGCCATGGCGGTAACGGCTGGTTGCGGGTCTGATAATGACAGCGCGCATGCTTTGGCCTGTGTCGAGTCGCCCAGCAGTGACAGGGCGAGGGCTGCTTCAGCCCTGAGAGATGAGTGGAAATTCTTCAGATATGGTTTTATCAGGGATGCCGCTTCACTCGACCTCGTTCTTCCAAGAGCGTCCAGAGCCAGCAATTTTCTGCCTGGATTCCCTTCCTTTAGGCATGCCCCGAGCGCTTCAACCGCCATCTGCCGCGTCTCTTCCCTGTATCCTACAAGACCCAGGGAATAAATAGCAGAACCAGCTACAGCATCGTCCTCGTCTTTGACAAGTTTTGTCAGGTAGAAGACAGTCCCGATCGGATAGTCGACCCGTCCGAGGACCTCTGCCGACCTTAGCCTGATAAGTGGATCGGGGTCGCGTATCAAAGCACGGATATCATCGGTGAGGACGCGATCTTCTTCCATTCCAGCGAGGATCCCGAGTTTTCTCTTTCCCTCCGGGTCCCTTAGAATCCGTTCATATTTTGATCCCGCGATACTTCTGTCAGGGAAGGAGATGAGAATCAAAGCGGTCATAATAAACAGGCTTAAAGACAGTCCAAATTTGTTCATGATCTCTCCAATATGTTAGTGACTCTATTGTCCTGCCATTTTGAAGCGGTGGATGTCAAGATGTTTTGCATTCGATATGGATGCGTTGTATTCTTCATGTAAATATTCTTTGCCCCTTTTGAACCAGGGAGGTCCGATAAAAATGAAAATCGTCTCCAGAGCGCTTTTCCTGTTTCTTATGCAGGTCGCCTTCGTTTCAGCAAGTATATCAGCATGCACCAATCTGATAGTGACGAAAGGCGCAAGTTCTGACGGTTCGGTGATGGTCACATATACCTGTGACGGGGAGTTTCATCCCCATATGACCTACACTCCTCCGGAAGACCACGCACCCGGGGATCTGTATGAATTAAAGGACTGGAGCGGAAATGTCGTGGCAAGTATCTCCCAGCCTCCTCGCACGCATGGAGTGGTCTATCTGATGAATGAATACCAGGTCGTCATAGGAGAGACAACATTTACCGGGCGGGAGGAACTCGTCAACGAAGAAGGGATACTTCACTACTGGTGGTTGATGAGGATCGCGCTTCAGAGAGCGAAAACGGCAAGAGAAGCTGTCGTACTTATCGGAGAACTCGTCGAGGAATATGGTTACAGAAGCACCGGGGAATCGATCTCGATAGGAGACAAGAATGAAGCGTGGCTCCTCGAGATAACAGGCAAGGGACCAGGAGAGAAGGGGGCGAACTGGGTCGCGCTGAGAATACCTGACGGGTATATATGCGCTCACGCCAACAAGGCCAGAATCGGCGAATTTCCTTTAAAGGACAGCAAGAACTGCCTTTATTCGGAAGACGTGATAGATTTCGCGATAAGGAAAGGGTATTACGATCCTTCTTCCGGAAAACCGTTCAGTTTTCATAAGGCTTACTGTCCATCACCTCCGCAGAAGCTTCGCTATTGCGAGACGCGAGTCTGGAGCATCTTCAGAAGAGCAGCTCCATCAAAAGAGTTTTCTTCCGATTATCACAGGGGCGTCAAAGGGGCCGATCCCTATCCGCTCTGGATAAAACCGGACAAAAAACTTTCCCGCGAGGATGTATTCGCCCTTATGCGGGATCATTACGAAGGGACACCATACGATATGACCTGCGGCGTAGACGCGGGGCCTTTCGGTACGCCAAACAGATGGCGTCCGATGAACTGGAATATTGACGGAAGTGATTACACATGGGAAAGACCCATTTCGACCCAGCAGACCGGTTTTTCTTTCGTTTCCCAATCCCGTTCGTACCTGCCCGACGCGATCGGGGGAGTATTCTGGTATGGCGTCGATGACACATATTTTTCAGTATATATTCCATTTTACGCCTGCACTGACAGGATCCCGGAGACCCTGGCTGAAGGCAGCATGGATGAATTTTCATGGGATTCAGCCTGGTGGGTCTTTAACTTCGTCGCCAACTATGCCAATCTGCGGTACGATGTCATGAAGAACGATATTATCGAGGTGCAGGCAGAGCTTGAGAATAATCTTTCGGCGATGCAACCGGCCGTCGAAAAAGCGGCACTGGAACTGTATAAAAATGATCCCACTCTGGCGGCCGATTATCTGACCGATTATTCGGAAAATGCCGCGAACAGGATAGTAAAACAATATCGCGGCCTCGCAGAACTTCTGATAAGAAAGTATAACGACGGATATATCCAGCATGAAAAAGGCCGCGCGAAGGAAGAAGGATATTCTGAAAAATGGCTTCGAAAAGTACTGGAATTGCACCCTGAAAAGTACAGGTTGAACAGGTGGGAATCTGATTCGCTCGAGACAGACCTTCCATACTGAATGGCCGCTGCTGATATTTCCCGATCGGAACGATTACCAGGGAAATGATCAAAGCCGGTGGAAAAGTGAAAAGATGATGGAATCGATATGCGAAATCTGAAATTGACGATCGAATACAACGGAAGGGATTTCAGCGGATGGCAGATCCAGAACGACAGAACGACCGTTCAGGGGGAACTGTACAGGGCTTTTTCCGAGCTCGCAGATGGCGCGATAAAGATAATCGGCGGAGGAAGGACCGATGCGGGCGTCCACGCGGTCGGGCAGGTCGCCAACGTGAGGATCGAGACGAGTCATGATGTCGAGCTGATAAAAAGAGCGATAAACGCCAAACTTCCACGTTCGATTCTGATAAAGGATATCGAGGAAGCTGATCCGGCGTTCAACGCGCGATACGACGCCAGAAGCAGGAGTTACAGGTATATCTTCATTACGCGTCCGACCGCCATCTGGAACGACTGCTACTATTATACCGGGGATCAGCCGGATATCGAATTGATGAAAAGAGCTGTAAAAAGACTTGTCGGCTACCACGATTTCGCGTCGTTTGCCACGTCAGGGGACTCAAGATCTACGTGGTGCAGGATCATGCGGGCGGAACTTATTGAAAACGAACCACTTCTCACACTTCATCTGAAAGCCGACAGGTTTCTCTATAATATGGTAAGGACGATCGCCGGAACGATCATGGAAATCGGAAGAGGGAAGGACCTTGATATAGTCAAAATACTCGAAGCCCGTGACCGGAGGGTGGCAGGACCTACTTTACCGCCCTATGCTCTTTATTTTATGGAGATAGAATACCGGGAGACATAGATACAGGGGGGCTGGCTCTTTTCTCCCGGAATATTCCCGAATTTGGTTGTTAGATTGACAGCCAACTTGTATAATATCGGTTTCTTTTCAGGTTGTAGACCGACTATCGAAAGATCAGGAGGAGAAATGAAGTTCTTTATTGATACGGCGAATGTGGACGAGATCAAGGAAGCGGCGAAACTTGGTCTGTTGGACGGAGTTACAACTAATCCCACGTTGCTTTCGAGGGAAAAGGGGAGTTTCAGGGAGACTCTCAGGGAGATCTGCTCGATTGTGCCGGGTCCCGTGAGTGCTGAGGTAGTATCTCTCGATGCCGGGGGTATGGTCAAAGAGGGAAAAGACCTGACGACTATCGCGGATAATATAATCATCAAGGTTCCCTGCACGACCGAGGGTATCAAGGCGATCGGCATGTTTAAAGCTGAAGGGATAGAGACGAATGCTACGCTATGCTTTTCAGCCAACCAGGGTCTTCTTGTTGCCAAGGCTGGAGCCACATATGTCAGTCCATTCGTAGGCCGGCTTGACGATGTAGGACAACCCGGTATGGAACTGATTGCTGACCTGGTAGACATTTACAATAACTATTCGTTCGCGACTCAGATCATAGTCGCCAGTATCAGAAGCGTACAGCATGTATATGAATCCGCTCTTCTTGGCGCCGATGTCGCCACGATACCTTTCAAGGTGATATCACAACTTATCAAGCATCCTCTTACCGATAAAGGTATCGAAAGTTTCCTGGCTGACTGGGAAAAGGTTGAAAAATAAAGGCACGATATCCAATGGACCGGTTTAAAAGATTAACGGGCCTCTGGCGATGAGGATGACCGGAGGAGACCCGGCACCGGCGGGCGGGGGCGCAGGTCGCGACAAATCTCAAAGAGAGGACAGATAAGGATTGAAACCTTTCGAATCCAGATGGGCGAGAGTATTTCCCGTTATTATGGGTATCCTTTTCGGGCTTTCTCTTGCCATGTTCATAATTTCGATTGTACTTCTTGCGAGAATAAACAGGGAAGAGCCATTTCTGCCAAGACCGGCCGGCAATGTCATTTCCGACCAGGGGACCAGGTTCAGCGGGGATGCTATCGTAGCGGCAAGGCAGAGGGTGAGTCCCACAGTAGTCTCGGTCACAGCTTACCGTACGCAGCTCGTATACGCCAACCGCGGGTGGGATGAGTGGTTCCAGCAGTTCCGTGGACGTATTCCCAGACTTGCCAAGCAGCGCTATCCGAGTTATGGCTCCGGCGTGATAGTCAATCCTGATGGTTACATCCTCACAAATGAACATGTCATCCGTAATGCCGAGGAGATCTTTGTCACTATGACCGACAGCACGGAAGTCCTCGCGACCCTTATCGGTTCTACTCCGGAATTTGATCTCGCGCTTTTGAGGATCGAGGGAAGGAATCTTCCCTATGCCGCTCTTGGAGATTCAGATCATCTTGAGATAGGCGAGACAGTAATAGCGATAGGGAGTCCCTTTACATATCTTTTCAATGATACTCAGCCTACGGTGACCGCGGGCGTGATAAGCGCTCTTCACAGGGACGTCAAGCAGACCGCCAGGGCGGTCCAGATATTCAAGAATATGATTCAGACCGACGCGGTGATCAACCCGGGAAACAGCGGAGGACCGCTTGTTTCGGCTCAAGGGCTTGTCGTAGGGATCAATACGTTTATTTTTTCATCGAGCGGCGGAAGCAGTAACATCGGAATGGGATTCGCGATCCCGATCAATACGGCAAAGATGGTGGTAGATGAATTAAGGCAGTATGGAAGGTTCAGGAGTGTCTGGACGGGATTGATCGTCAGAGAACTCACTCCGGACGTGATCAAGCAGCTCGGAATTCCTTTCAATACCGGTCTTGTAGTAACGCAGCTCGAACAGGGAGGACCCGCCGAGGATGCCGGTATTGCTGTCGGAGATGTGATCATAGAGATCAACGGAAAAACGATACTCGACGCTTCGCAGGCTGAACGGGTGATATTCGGTCAGCAGGTCGGAGATGAACTCGGGATCGTAATATGGAGAGACGGGCGCACGTTTGATGTGAAGCTGAAACTGGTAGAAGCAAAGGAAAAGACATAGGAGGAGATAATTGATCCCACGCTATTCACTCCCCGAAGTAAAAGAGATATGGTCGGATAAGAACAAGTATGACCTGTGGAAGGAAATTGAGATCCTCTATTGCGAGGGTATGGCCGAGTATGGCCTGATCCCGAAAAAAGCTGCCAGGGAGATAAGAAAGAAGGCTGATTATAATATCAACCGAGTCCTGAAGATCGAGAAAAAGACACGCCACGACGTTATAGCCTTCCTTACCAACATGGCCGAATATACAGGTGAACCGGGGAGATATCTTCACATGGGGATGACGAGCTCAGATCTTCTCGATACGGCGCTTGCCTGCCAGATGAGAGACGCAGGCCTGGTGAACCTGAAAAAGCTGAAAAAACTGAGGGCTGTCCTGAAGCGTCAGGCGCTTAAATACCGTATGACGCCGATGGTCGGGAGGAGTCACGGAATACATGCCGAACCGATGACTTTCGGGATGAAGCTTCTGGTCTGGTATGCTGAGACCGGGAGAAACATCAGCCGGCTTGAGCGTGCCATCGAAGAGATATCAGTCGGCCAGATCACAGGCGCCGTGGGGACTATGTCGCATACCGACCCTCGGGTCGAAAGTTTCGTCATGCGAAAACTCGGGCTGAAGGCAGCTCCCGTGACGACGCAGATCATTCAGCGCGACAGGCATGCTTCGTATCTGTCCACATTCGCAATTATAGGCGCGTCTCTTGAAAAGATGGCTACCGAGATAAGAGGACTGCAGAGGACCGAGGTGGGAGAGGTCGAGGAACCCTTCACAAAGGGGCAGAAAGGATCAAGCGCGATGCCGCACAAGCGCAATCCGATCCTGACAGAAAGGATCACCGGCATGGCCAGGCTTCTCAGGTCGAACTCGATCGCCGGTCTGGAGAATGTGGCCTTGTGGCACGAGAGGGATATAAGCCATTCTTCGGTCGAAAGAGTAATACTCCCCGATTCCACGATGATCCTCGCCTATATGCTCGAAAAATTCATATGGCTTGTCAGCGGACTCAGGGTTAATAAAAAGAAGATGCTTGAAAACCTCGATCTCACCGGTGGGCTCGTCTTCTCGCAGCACCTTCTCCTGTTGCTTGTGAAAAAGGGCATTTCCAGGGAAAAGGCATATTCGATAATCCAGGGAGCCGCGATGCGGAGTATGGGTTCGAAACTGTCGTTCAAAGAGATACTGAAAACAGATAAAAAGATGAGTGAATTCTGTAGTGAATCGGAGATGGAGGAAGCATTTGACCTTAAAACGCATCTCAGGAGGATTGATTTTATTTTCAACAGGGTCCTTGGTGAAAGAGGAAAACCCGGGAAAGGATAGAACGGTTGCTTAAAGGAACGGTCCGGATAACAGGCAAGACTGATGCTGAAGTCGCTGAGGCTCTGAAAAAAAGAGACCTTAACCTGGCGGTAAGCGAGGCGCGCAGAGTCTGCGAGCTTCTTGGCAGGGACCCTACAATCGTTGAACTCACGATTTTCAATACGATGTGGAGTGAGCACTGCAGCTACAAAAGCAGCCGCCGTATTCTTGGCGAGATGCTTCCGACGAAGGCTTCGAATGTCGTGATGGGTCCTGGCGAGGATGCAGGGGTGGTTAGATTCGCCCGGGCAGATGACGGAGACTGGCATTGCCTTGTGATCGCTCATGAGAGCCATAATCATCCATCACAACTTTTGCCGGTCGAAGGCGCCGCTACCGGCATCGGAGGGATAGTAAGGGATGTATATTGCATGGGAGCAGACGTCGTCGGAGTCCTCGATCCCCTGAGATTCGGCGACCCGTCAGGGGAAAACGCCGCCCAGACCATATCAATAGCCAGAGGCGTTGTTGACGGAATCGCGCAGTATGGAAATGCTCTGGGCGTACCAAATCTCGGAGGAGACGTGGTCTTTGACAGGGGATATGACGAGAACTGCCTCGTAAATGTCGTCGCGATCGGGACGGTGAAGGAGTCAAGGATCCTGCGCAGCAGAGTCCCCGAGGAAGCGAGCAGCCGCCCTTACAAGATAATACTCGTTGGAAAACCTACTGATGATTCCGGCTTCGGGGGAGCCGCCTTTGCTTCCGAGGACCTCGCGTCGGAAGAAGAGGCTAACAGGGGGGCTGTCCAGGTTCCCGACCCGTTTCTCAAGAGAGTGTTGACAGTCGCAAACCGGAAAGTCCTCGAGCTTGCCTGGGAAAAAGGCCATAAAATAGGGTTCAAAGACCTCGGAGCGGGTGGTATTTCCTGTGTGACCTCAGAACTCGCAGACTCGGGCGGATTCGGAGTGAAGCTGGATCTCGACATGGTGAACGTGGCGGCAGGGCATTTTCCGGCCGCGGTGATCGCCTGTTCGGAGACGCAGGAAAGGTACGCTCTGGCAGTTCCGGATGAATTTGTAGAGGATGTCCTGAGGATATATAACAGTGAGTTCGATCTGCCCCACATTTATCACGGAGCGGGAGCTTTCGTCGTGGGCGATGTGATGACTGAAAGAAAATATACGATAGTTTCCCAGGGCGAAATAGTATGCGAAGCCCCGATAGAAGTTATAACGACTGGAATAAGTTATGACAGAGCGAAAAGGAGCAGAAGGCAGCTTTTCACTGAACCTGACCTGAGTGATGAGAGGTCTCTCAGGGATGATTTTATCAGGCTCTTCTCCTCGGTAAATATTTCGTCGAAAAACCATTTATTCCATCATTACGATTCCGAGGTCCAGGGAAGGGCAGTCCTGAGACCGGGAGAAGCCGATGCCGGAGTGATCGCTCCGGTCGCCGGTATGGAAACTGGAATAGCCGTATCGGTCGATGGAAATCCGCGGTATGGAATGATAGACCCGTACCAGGGCGGGGCCCACGCGGTCATTGAAGCTGCGAGGAACGTTGCGGCTGTCGGAGCTGAACCATGGACGATCACCGACTGCCTTAATTACGGGAATCCCGAGAAGGAAGAGGTCTTCTGGGAATTCTATGAAGGTGTCAGGGGAATAGGAGATGCCTGCAAGGGGATCGGCCTGATCTCTCACGAAGGCGAGCCTCTTCCCGTCGTATCGGGAAATGTCTCTTTTTATAACCAGGGTGAAAGCGGCAAGGCGATCCCCCCTTCGCCGATCATCGCCTGCGTCGGAGTGGTAAGGGATTATTCGCGGAGTCGTTCCATCGGTTTCAAGGAAGCGGGAAACACAGTCTATTATATTGGAGAACCGCTCGATGAGCTTGGCGGCAGCGAATATTACAGTGTCATCTATAAAGAACTCGGAGCCAATGTTCCCGAAGCCGATTTTATAAGGGAACGCAACCAGATACGCACGGTGATCGAGATGCATGACCTCGGATGGATAAGGGCATGCCATGACTCGGGTCAGGGAGGGATGCTGACGGCTATTGCAGAGATGGTGGTCGCCACTCGCCCTGGAAACCGGATAGGGTTGACAATCGATATGGACGAGTTCGCCAATACAGGGCTCAGCAAGGAAAAAATTCTCTTTTCCGAGACCGGCGGTTTCGTAGTGGAACTTCCGGCAGGGATCGAAAGAGAAGTGCTGGCTCTTTGCGCGAGGGCGAGGGTCAGGCTGCACAGGATCGGATCCCTTAACAGCCAGGCGAGGCTCGAAGTCACCAGTGGAGACAAGAGGCTTGCCGCATGGGAGAGTAAAGAACTCAAAGAAGCATATATGAATGGTTGCCGCAGTATCTTCGGCATCGAGAAAGGAGCATAAGTGGCCAGATCCTTCAGGGGAAAGGTAGCTGTAATCCAGTTTCCAGGTGTCAATTGCGAAAGCGAGACGGTAGCAGCAGTAAGGTCTGTAGGCCTGGACGCCGATCTTTTTCGATGGAATGAGGAGCCTGGGCTTCTCGAGGAAAGTGCTGCCGTCATTCTTCCCGGCGGATTTTCTTATCAGGACAGGATAAGAGCGGGGGTCGTGGCAGCGAAGGATACCGTAATGGATACTCTGAGCGATCTTGCCGCGGCCGGTCATCCCCTTCTGGGGATTTGCAACGGCGCGCAGGTACTCGTGGAATCAGGATTTATTCCGGGAATCCACTGGGAAAGGGTAGATTTCGCTCTTGCCCCGAATATCATGGAAGACAGGGAAGGATATTATTGCAACTGGGTCTATCTCAGAAACGAGGGAAGCGATTCGGTATGGACCAGCGCTTTTCATAAGGGAGAAATCATTCCGGTCCCTGTCGCCCACGCCGAGGGAAGATTCGTGACACGCGACGAGAACCTTCTCGATCAGATGAAGGAGAACGGGCAGATCGTTCTGAGGTATTGCAGCGAGCGTGGAGAGATAGACAGTTCATTTCCGGTCAATCCCAACGGATCAATGGATAATATAGCGGGAGTCTGCAATCGTGAAGGTAACGTCCTGGCGATGATGCCTCATCCCGAGAGGGCTACATGGCTCAGACAGGTTCCCGAGGATCTGCCTGGAAAATGGGGGGGCGAAAGGCTGCGTTCAGCGGGCGATATAACTAAAATGGAAGAGGAAGGTCCTGGAAGAAGGTTTTTTGCTTCCCTCCTGCATGAAAGGCCGCATCGGGCCCATTCCACAGGTTCGGATAAGGGTAAGGAGGATAACCGATGAAGTACAGAGCTGAACTGTGGGTCAGGCTTAAAGTCATCGATCTTGTCGCCCAGACCGCCTGGATGACATTAACGGAAAAACTTGATTTCTCATCCGACCTTCACGGGATCGTACGCTATTCTTACTGGGGTTTTGATATCGATGGAGATGGCGGCGAAAAGGCACTTGAAGCGGTTGACAGGATAATAAGGATCGACAGCTCTTTTACGAACCAGAACAAACACCATTATTTTTTAAAATTGATTTCGGATCGAACCGGCGAGAAAGCGTTCACCGCCGGAGACCTTGTCCTGGACAAGGATTTTCCCATCCATGAAGGAGCGGCTGTTCTGAAGCCGGGCCAGTCCAGATACGCCTGCGACCTGCTCATACGCGAACTGGGAAAAGACAGGGATGAAGGCTATTTATCGAGGCTTGATTCGAGGCTTGAAGGAGTCATGGTATCGGCGATGAAAGCGGGCGAGGTCTGGCGGATGATAGTCAGTGCTTCAGATCAGGAAAAAGCGGTCAAAAAGGTAGAGGATATGGCAATCACACGTTCTCGCAGGGAGGGAGTCCTGCTGAATCCTCATTACCAGTCTTCAGAATTTATCGGGAACACTCTTGAGGTCGCATAGCAAGGAGTTGACGCCTTGAAAGAGGAATGCGCGGTATTCGGGATATTCGGAAGCGAAGAGGCAGCCCAGATGACATATCTTGGCCTTTATTCTCTTCAACACAGGGGACAGGAATCCTCCGGTATAATATCGTATGACGGCCACAAGATGCACGAGCACAAGGCAATGGGGCTCGTATCCAAGGTCTTCTCCGACGAGATCATCGATCAATTGAAGGGTAATATGGCGATAGGCCATAACAGGTATTCCACGACCGGAATATCTCACGTGGTCAACACGCAACCTTTTCTGGTCGATTGCAAGATCGGCAAGATCGCCGTAGCGCACAACGGAAATCTCGTCAACGCGGTCGAATTGCGCACGAAGATGGAGAATGACGGATCGATATTCAGAAGTACGATGGACAGCGAAGTCCTGCTGCATCTTATCGCCAGAAGCCGGGAAGATACTATCGAAAAGATGGTCATCGATGCTCTCGGGCAGGTCAGAGGCGCGTATTCGCTTCTCTTTCTCACCCAGGGCAAAATCATAGCCGCGAGGGATCCGCATGGATTCAGGCCGCTCTGCCTGGGTAAATATGGAAGCACTGATCTGATAGCCTCGGAAAGCTGCGCTTTCGATATTCTTGGAGCAAAATATATCAGGGAGATCGAACCGGGCGAGCTGATAGTCCTCTCCGAAAAGGGAGTTGAATCGATACGTTTCGCGCCAGCTTCAAAGAAGCTGTCGAAATGCATCTTCGAGTTCATATATTTCTCCAGGCCTGACAGCAAGGTCTTTGGTGAGAATGTCGACAAGGTGAGAAGAAAGCTTGGCAGAAAGCTCGCCGAAAATCATCCGGCAGACGCTGATATTGTCATTTCAGTTCCGGATTCAAGCAATACGATCGCGCTGGGATTTGCCGAAGCGTCAGGGTTGCCTTATGAACTTGGCCTGATTCGTAATCATTATGTAGGCAGGACTTTTATCCAGCCAAAACAGAGGGAACGGGACTGGGATGTCCGAATTAAATTCAATCCTGTAAGAGGCGTCCTGTCAGGCAGGAAAGTTGCTGTGATCGATGATTCCATAGTCCGCGGTTCGACGATGCGCAAACTGGTCTCTCTTATAAGGCAGGCCGGAGCGGCAGAGGTGCACCTGAGGATCGGTTCCCCCCCGATCACGCATTCATGCTATTATGGGATAGATACGCCCACCAGGTCCGAGCTTATCGCCTCTAAAAAGTCTATCGATGAGATACGATCGTACCTCGGTGTTGAAAGCCTTCATTATCTTTCGATCAAGGGACTGCTCGAGTGCGTGGATGACCCGGATAACTACTGTACGACCTGTTTCAGTGGCATATATCCCGTCGAGCGCAGCGGTAATTATTCGAAAGATGTCTTCGACCAGGATAATATCGAAAGTGCCGGACATCAGGCTGAGAGGAATTCCGTAAAATGATCGAACTGCCCGTCCGGGGCGATATCCAGGATGCTCTCGAGTCGCTGGTCGATGGCGGGGCTGAATTCGCTGAATTGTTCTTCGAATCAAGAATCATCCATTCGATACGTTGCGAAGAAAAGCGAATCGACCGTATATCAAGCGGAAGAGATATCGGTTTCGGACTCCGCGTGATGACCGGCGGCAGGACTGCCTACGGTTATTCGAATAACCTGACAAAGGATGAGATATTCCGCCTGGGAAGGGCAGTACTTAAAGATCTCGAGGATGGAAATGGATCGATCAGGCGTTTTGGAGATACGGTGATCGGAAGATGCGAGGGGATATCAATCCCCTCCGAAGATGTCTCCATCGAGGAAAAAATAGAAATGATCCTTTTATCGGACAGGATCGCCCGGGGAGTAAGCGAAGAAATCTCGCAGGTAAGAGTGAATTATTCCGATATGGTCCAGAATGTCAGGATCTTCAACAGCGAGGGAGTGGCAGTCGGAGATGACAGGAGACAGATCGTTTACAATATCCGCGCTGTAGCGGCGGACGGGACTGACATCCAGAGCGCCTACAGGTCGGCGGGAGGGCGCAAGGGGTTCGAATTCCTTGACAGGGAGATGGTCTCGGCTCTGGCTGTCGAAAGTGCCGAAAGCGCCGTGCGCACCCTTCACGCGGAAAGAGCTCCGGCCGGAGTCATGACAGTGATCCTGGCAGGCGAATCCGGCGGTACGATGGTCCACGAAGCTATCGGGCACGGGCTTGAAGGTGATGCCGCCGAGAAGGGTCTTTCGATCTACAGCGGCAAGAAAGGTGAAAAAGTAGCCTCTGAGCTTATTACGGTGATAGATGATCCGACTCTCCAGGGAGCCAGGGGTTCGTATAATTTCGATGATGAAGGAGTCAGATCGCGAAGAAATGTCCCGGTCGAAAACGGAGTCCTTAAATCATATCTTCTTGACAGGCGGATCGCGCGAAAAGAAGGCACCGAGTCGACTGGAAACGGAAGGAGAGAGGATTTTCGCCACAGACCGATCGTGAGAATGAGCAATACGATGATAGCCGAGGGAGATCACGCGCCGGAAGAGATTATTGGAAGCGTCGAAAAAGGTCTGTACGTCGTGCGGATGGGGGGAGGACAGGTCGATACTTCAAGCGGTGATTTTGTCTTCAAGGTCAATGAAGCGTTTCTGATCGAGAAAGGAAAGATCGCCTCTCCCGTCAGGGGAGCTACTCTGATAGGCAATGGGCCGGCCGTTCTCTCCGATATAGATATGGTCGGCAACGATCTCGGTTTCGATATCGGGACTTGCGGAAAGGACGGTCAGCAGGTGCCCGTTTCGGACGCTCAGCCAACACTCAGGATACCCGCGATAACAGTCGGCGGAGAAGTGTAAGCCGGATGAGAAAGAAAATGGAAATAAAGCCAGCCGGCTGTTGGAGCGATATCATTCTGCCACTTGTCGAAAAACCTTCCAGGTACATCGACCGTGAATTGAATCTTTCGTCGGATGGATACATCCGAGGGGGATTCAACGTAGCGTTGGTATTTCCGGATCTCTACGAGATAGGGATGTCTCATCAGGGGCTGAGGCTTCTTTATGAGATCCTTTCCAGGAAAAATGGAGTTGGTGTGGAGTTTGTCTTTGCTCCATGGCCTGACATGGAAGGGTTGCTAAGGAAAGGGAAGGAACCCCTGAGGTCTTTACAGACCGGTACGCCTCTGGCCAACTTTGATGTAGTCGGGATAACTGTCCCATACGAACTCCACTATACGAATATTGTCACTATCCTCGAACTGTCGTCGATCCCTCTGGAAAGAGAAGAGAGGAAAGATGGCGATCCTGTCGTGATCGCGGGAGGACCATGCGCGACAAACCCGCTTCCGATCCTCGACGCCCTTGACGCTGTTTTTGTGGGAGACGCTGAAAGGTCTCTCTCAGAAGCTGTGGATCTTCTGATCGGCGTAAAGGGGCTGGGTGGTACAAGGGATGAATTACGCGGAGCCCTGGCCCGCGTCGATGGAGTATATGTCGATGGCATATCGAAAACAGTCCGTCCAGGTAAATGGATCCTCGCCGACGGCGATCTTCCGGGAAAGCCGATAGTGCCGTCTGCCAGCATAATACATGAAAGGCTCTCGGTCGAGATCCTCCGTGGCTGTACGAGGGGATGCAGGTTCTGCCACGCCGGCATGACATACAGACCAAGAAGAGAAAGAAGTATCGATGAGATAACCCGCGCGATATGCGAAGGACTAGACGCTTCGGGGTGGGAGGAAGTCTCGCTTCTTTCCCTTTCCACCTCAGATTACTCGAGATTCGACGAGCTGATCGAAAGGATCGGCCCCGAACTCAAAAAACGAAGAGTATCGCTATCGCTGCCGAGCCTCAGGCCGGAGACGATATCATCATCCGTGCTGTCCGCGTCAGCGATGGTCAGGAAATCCGGGTTCACAATAGCTCCGGAAGCCGGTACCGAGAGGTTGCGCAGGGTGATTAACAAGGAAATGTCCGATGACGAGATAATGAAAGCCTGTTCAGATATCCTCAACGCCGGATGGCAGACGCTGAAACTGTATTTTATGATCGGATTACCGACGGAAACGGTCGAGGACCTTGACGGTATCGCGTCTATAGTCGAGCGGGTAATGCGCATTCCCCGAAGGAGAAAAAGATTCAAACTGAATATATCGATATCTCCTTTCGTCCCGAGAGTTCAGACTCCGTTTCAATGGGAAAGACAAGCTTCAATCGATGAGATCTCTGAAAAGGAAAAGTACCTTGCCGGAAAGATAAAACACCGGGACATCCAGCTAAGCATGAGGGAACCACGGATAAGCGCCCTTGAAGGGATATTCGCCAGAGGGACTTCCGATCTATGGCCTGTCATCAAGACAGCCCATAAAAAAGGGTGCCGTTTCGATGGATGGAGGGATCATTTCAGATTCGATCTCTGGGAGAGCGCCCTTCAAGAGCATGGGTTTTCGATAAACGAATTGCTGGAAGGCCGGGCTGCTGACACGGCCCTTCCCTGGGACAGATTCGGTTCGAGAGTAAGTAAGGAGTTTCTCCTCAATGAAAGAGTGAAAGCTTTCAGGGCCGAGACGACCGAGGACTGCAGGATAGGAAAATGCAGCGATTGTGGAGCATGCGTCGAAAAGAAAGATTATGAAGCGGGACGCGCCGGTCCGGCAAAAGGACCGGTGTCTCAGACCGGATCGGAAATGCCCGATGAATCAAAACCGGCCGATGGAGAGGTAATCCCTCTGCGCTATCGATGCCTCTATTCCAGAACCGGTCTTGCCAGATTCCTCTCGCACAGGGAGTTTATCAATATTCTTCACAGAGCGCTGAGGAGAAGCGGATTGAAGCTCAGTTACAGCGGTGGATTTCACCCTCTGGCCAGAATATCGATGGGTCCTTCGCTAGCCGTGGGGATCGAGGGGGAAGAGGAATTCTTTGACGTCGAACTCCTTTGCGAGGAAGATATTGCTCCTTCCAGACTGAATGATCTTCTGCCTGAAGGTATAGAGGTATCTTCATGCCATGGTCCTTTTCAAAAAAGCGAGGGCAGGCTTACCGAAGAAACGAGATATATATATCGACTCGATCTCGATCCGCTGCTGACCCGGGCAGGAGGCGAATCCGGAATTAATGATGATACCCTGTTGCCCGTTGACCGTCGATTATGGTATCGTCAGACCGAACATGATCTGTCCCGCTCCGGAAGGGATATTGGAGTTTCGATCACTGATGGGATCTTGTCGGCGGGCTGGCTTGCCGGGAGATTGAGAGAGCTTTTCACTTCAGGCGAAAAGATCATCGATCGCAAAGGAAGAGAGCGCTCCTGCGACGGGTGCGGGATAGTCGAAGAGATAGACGAGAAGATGCTGGATATCTATATCGATTCCGGCCACTCTCCGGGGATCAGGGATATTCTTTACCTGATCCTCCCCGAGCGGCTGGCCGGTATAGTCAGAATAAGAAGGAAAAAGATATTGTATTTGAAAAATGGCTGTTATCTCGGGCCTGCAGAGATGGTCGGAGGTTCCAGCCGGGAAACACGGTAATATGAAAAAAGAGATTGTCATTAATTACACCAAACGCGAGGTGAGAATCGCGATACTCGAGGATGACGAGCTCGTCGAATTCCTTATCGAGCGGGAAGAAAACAGAAGGACTGTAGGGGCGATATATATCGGCAGGGTAAATGCCGTGATACCCGGAATACAGGCGGCATTCGTCGATATCGGCCAGGAGAAAGCGGCCTTTCTTCACGTAAGCGACGTGGCGACCGGATCTCTTGATCCCGATCTCCTCGATGACGATGATTATGTCCCGAAAGGGGGAAGAAAACGAAAGGATTTTCCTCCCATCGAGACACTGCTCAAAAAAGGGCAGGATATCGTCGTCCAGATCCGAAAAGAGGCTATCGGGACGAAAGGACCGAGGATATCTTCGCAGATATCGCTGCCGGGCCGTTTTGCCGTACTTATGCCGAATCTCGATCATGTCGGAGTGAGTAAGAAAATTGAGAATCGCAAGGAACGCAACAGGTTGCGCGCCATCGTCCGCAAATACCGTTCGAAAGGATCGGCTGTGATAGTAAGGACCGCGGGGCTAGGAGTCGAACAACAGCAGCTGCGCGATGATATAAAACAACTCGAAAAAAGATGGAAACAGATCGAAAAGAACATAGAGAAGGCGACCCCTCCATCCCTTGTCCATGAAGATGTCGATATCACCGTCTTTGCTCTAAGGGATCTTTTTACAGAGGACGTAGACCAGATCACGATCGATAACAAGAACGAATATGAGCGTCTTAAATCATACCTCGATTCGATCGGCCAGAACCTGTCTTCGAAGGTAAAGTTCTACAACGACAAGAACCCTGTCTTCGATTATTACGAGATAGAAGATGAGATCGAGAAGACCCTGGAAAGCAAGATATGGGTCCGGAAGGGCGGTTATATAGTCATAGAGCATACCGAGGCTCTTGTCTCGATAGATGTAAATACAGGAAGGTTTACCGGCAAGAAGAACCAGGAAGACACGATCCTGCAGACAAACCTGATAGCGGCGCGAGAGATCGCCAGGCAACTGAGGCTCAGGGATATCGGGGGTATAATAGTCGTCGATTTCATCGATATGGAACGTGAAGAGAACCGTAAAAAAGTCTACAATGAGTTCCGGAACTGCCTGAGAAAGGACCGTTCGAGAGCGAGGATATCGCCGATAAGCGATCTCGGGCTGATCGAAGTAAGCAGAAAGAGGGTCAGGCCGAGCCTGTTACACTATTACAGCGACGAATGTCCCTATTGCGTGGGGAGCGGAAAGATCCTCAGCATCGAATCGATGGCGATGAAGGTTGAGCAATGGATAAGGCGGATCGGATCGCAGAGAAATATCCAGGGCCTGCAGTTCCGCGTGAATCCGATTCTCGGCATATTCCTCAGGGAAGACAGGAATGAATATATTCGTGAGATGGCCGATTCTTACAAGATCATAGTCGAGGTGATCGATGATCCGAGAATGCACAGGGAGGACTTCCAGATCTATTCGCTCGACGGCAAGAGGGACCTGAAAGCCGAGTTCGTTTGATATCGGACTGACCCTGGCGAGTGAAAGAAAACGGCGGAGGCTTTTGCTCTCCGCCGTAATTATTTTTAAGCCGGTGACCCCGAATTAGGTCGTTCGGCCGGGTATTAAAAAGTAACTCCACCTCTTAAAATAAAACCGGGGCCGTAAGTCATCTCATAGTCGTCGTTTCCGCCTGACGGAGCTCCCGTGATACCAGCCATTATCAGCCAGTTGATGCCGTTATCCATTGGAAAGATCATCTCGAATGTGCCGTTTATGACGAAATAGCTGGAAGAATCGGTCTGGTCATTCGAACTGAGGGCACCGTACGATAATCCGAATCCCGGGCGGAAGATGAAGTTTTTTCCCTCCGGAGCGATCCATGCCTTCAAAAGGAATCCGAACTCGAACATTGTCGATGATTCCGATTCGACGCTGAAATTGCTGATATTGGTGGCTATGCCGCCGGAGATCTTCGGGCCGAGTTTATAATCGAGCCCGGCGCTGAGGCTGTAGCTCATATCGCTGTCAAAGTCGTTTCCATCCACCCAGAAGGTGCCTGGGCTGATCATGCCTACCTGGAAGTTGTACGTCGTGTTCTTTTCGAGGAATTCACTCGCTGACGAGGGCGCGGCGGCCAAGGCTACGAGGATCACAAGGATGACAAAAGAGTTGAAGAGTTTTGACACAAATCCCTCCTTTGAAAGTGGAAAATGGCTTAATTGCCGCATGGTATCCACAGGCACGAGATTATGTCAAGAGAGAAGAGGATATGATATCGGTTGAGAGACACAGGAGATAAAAAATCAGGTATTGAGGCTGTTTTGGAGGCATTATCCTTCTTGCCGGTTGACAGGGTCTGATATCGGCAGTTGATACAACAAAGTCGAAAATATAGGTAATTATCTTTACAAATTATATTATTTGTGATAAAATGAACTCCTAATTGTCAACAATCATTTACATTGAATGTGATGCTTTGGGGGATTATTTGTTTCAAATAATTAAGCATCGGATTAAAGGGGACCTGATTATTTCATAAGGAGATATCATGAGACGCCGAAGATTGTCCGGGGGGATCTTTCTGTCTTTAATCATTTCAATCGCATCATTTCTTCTCAGTAGCCAGGCGATGGCCCAGTTTCCATATTTCAGCTCTGGCTCACAATCATTGGACCGTATTGATCCGCATGGAGGGAAGATCGGTATCTATAGAGATCCGGCCGGGACTGATTGTGACAGTGAACTGGCTCTCTATCAGATAGACACTCTATATGTAGTATACCATCCAGAGGATAATACCGAAGGGATATGGGCATGCGAATTCCGCGTAGAGAGGACAAGCCCTAATTTATATATCATAGGTACTGAATGGGAAGGTAATCTCTGGATGGGGGATATTGATACGGGGTTTATGATGTCCTTTAGTGATTGCCAGGGCAAACTCGGAGGACCGGTTTTAATAGGGATGATAAGAGTGATTCCCCTCGCTCTGGATTCCCCGAATATTGTAAAAATAATGCCCTGTCCTGAAAATTCCAATCCGAGGATAGCGATCTGTGATGAAAATCGCTCTGAGATGCCTGTTCTGGGTGGTTCTTTCACGTATAACGGTTCCTGCACTCCAGAACTTGTCAGTGCCGATCAGGTCGCCGCCAACCAGGTCGAACTTCTCTTTACGGAAGAATTGTATCCATCTTCCGCGGAGGACGTATCAAACTATCTTGTATTCGAGACATTGGATCCTTCGACGACGATACCCGTCGCGGCGGCATCTCTGCAAAGCGATTCGATGAGTGTCCTGCTTACTCTCGCAGCGCCTCTTGTAGCGGGCACAGGGTACACAGTCCAGGTAGATAATGTGGAAGACTCGGAAGGCAATCCGATAGTATCCGGAAATATCATGAATATAACAGGTTTTGATGTCGCTCCACCCGAAACGCAGATCACCGCGGGGCCCTCGGAGGGTTCCACGATCAGCACATCGAATGTGACTTTTGAATGGACCGGTTCGGATGACCATACAGCCACGGGAGACCTCGAGTATTCATACCAGCTTGACGGAGAGGGGTACAGCGCGTTTTCCGGAGGGACTTCGCGCCAATATGTCGGTCTTTCGAATGGATCGCATCTATTCGAAGTAAAAGCAAGGGATGAAGTCCTTAATGAGGATCAAACCCCGGCGGCGAGGTCGTTTACTGTAAATGTCACTTCCGACAATATCTGGTACGTTCCTTCCGAAGCGCCGACTATACAGGCAGGGATCGATTCCGCCTCGGCAGGCGATACAGTGTTCGTCGACGCGGGGACGTATTTCGAACACGATATAACACTGAAATCAGGGATCGATATAATCGGCGCAACAGGGGACCCGACGGATGTGAACATAGATGCGCAGGGATTCGGCCGGGTCTTTTACGCCAATGGCATCAGCGACGCATTGATAAAAGGGTTCACCCTTAAAAATGGATCTTCCTCTGCAGGTGGATGCATATATTTACTGATTTCTCAGATAAATCTGGAAGATTGTATCATATCGGGAAACACGGCGACAGATGGTGGAGGAATATACTCCCTCATTAGTGGTGTGACGTTATTATCGACTACGATAGAAGGAAATACTGCTTCCGATCAAGGTGGTGGGATCTATGCAGCTATCCCGTATTCAAGTTGGGGAATCAATCTAAACAACTGCACGGTAGCCGATAATGAAGCCCCGGATGGAGCGGGGATATATCTTGGTGATGGAATAGTCAGCACGATAGACCACACTATAATAGCATTCAATAAGACCGGCAGCGCCGCCGGATACGATGGAACACCCTCGGTGACACTTACCTGCTGCGACGTCTACGGTAACGACGCAGGTGACTGGACAGGATGCCTGACAGGCCAGGATGGCGCAGGCGGAAACCTTTCGATAGACCCGGTCTTCTGTGCAGATGATAATCCGAGTGAACCGTGGACTCTCAGGGTTGATTCTCCCTGCAGGCCGGATAACCCCGGGTGCGGGCAGATAGGGGCCTGGGGCGTGGGATGTTCAGCGGTTGAGGCGGTAGAGATCACGGCAGATATGGTCATAAATACTCCCGCTGTCTCTGATCTTTTTGCCGGAGCGCTCGGTTCAGCAGGTGATTTCAACGGGGATGGAGCTCCCGATATAATCATAGGTGCTCAGACAGGCAGGAACCTCTCCAACGCCACATCGGGCGTCGCCTATATATATTACGGCGGGCAATTGTTCACCGATCAACCAGGTCTGGTCCTGTACGGTGAGTCGAGTGGAGACAGATTCGGCAGTTCAGTAGCGAGCGCCGGCGATATTAATAATGACGGATATGACGACGTGATCGTCGGGGCATATGGAAGGAATACTGAAAGGGGATGTGCCTATGTCTTTTTCGGCGGAAACGAACCTGACAATACTGTCGATCTTATAGTTATTGGAAATGTCACAGGGGATCGTTTCGGTATTTCAGTAGCATCGGCGGGAGACGTAAATGACGATAATTACGGCGATATTATCATCGGTGCTTCCGGCGCCGGCGACGATGGTGAAGCGTATATATATTTTGGCGGATCGTCTGTTGATAATCTTAAAGATGTTGTAATGAGTATTGATGGTCCCGGATCAGATAATCTTTTTGGCTGTTCCGTCTCGGGCGCGGGGGATGTCAACGGAGATGGAATCGACGATGTGATTGTCGGCGCGGGGATGTACGGAGAGGATCGTGGAAGGGCTTATGTTTTCCTCGGTGGAACAATTATGGATCCTCTCGCAGATGTCGTCATCGATGGATCTGATGATGGAGATCGTTTCGGTACCTGTGTTTCTTCCGCGGGCGATGTGAATGGTGATGGATATTCCGACGTGATAGTCGGCGCGTACTGGAAGAACGTGGAGGACGGAGCGGCTTATATTTTCCTTGGCGGTTCAGTCATGGACGCAACCGCTGACGTCAGCATTATTCCCCCAGTCGCCAACGGCTGGTTCGGGTATTCAGTCGCATCAGCAGGAGATATCGATGACGACGGGTATTGCGATATTATGGTCGGAGCGCCGAATGTCGTCGATGATTTTGTCTATCAGGGCAAGACATTCATATACAGAGGCAGCCCCGTCCCCGATGGAAATGTTGACCTTATCGCTTCAGGAAGCGCGCAGAATGAGCAGTCAGGCTGGTGCGTATCATCCATAGGGGATATAGACGATGATGGAAGTGATGAATTCATTATTGGAACAAGAGTTCAAAAGGCTGGCCTTTACAATGTTGAAATCGACGATATAACACCACCTGTCATAGTTATCACGTCGGGACCAGAGGAAGGATCATCCCAGATCGAGACTTCGGCCGATTTTACATGGATAGCGACAGACAATTTCACTCCCCAGGATAGTATACTGTACGCGTATCAGCTCGACTCGGGCGGATTGAGCGGCTGGGGAGAGGTAACGTCGATAACATTAAGTGGCCTTTCTGAAGGATTTCATCTGTTCGAGGTCAGGGCGAGGGATACAGAAGACAATATTGGGATCGCAGAGAGGAACTTTGCGGTTGATTTTTCGCCACCGGAAACACAGATCACGAGCGGCCCGAATGATGAAGGCTGGACGAATTTGACAAGCGTTACTTTCGGTTGGACGGGTAGCGATAATATTGCTCCGCCTGAAGCTCTTCTTTATTCATACAGCCTCGATTCATCTGAGTTCAGCGACTGGAGCAGTGACAACACGGTTACGTACGATGGATTGAGTGAGGGCACGCATGTATTTATGGTAAAGGGGAAGGATCCTCTCGGTCATGAAGAAGCCACTCCCGATACGGTAGTATTTCAGGTCGATACGGTAGCCCCCCAGACAGTAATAACAAGCGGGCCAGAGGCGGGAAGCCTTGTAACTTCATCATCGGTAACTCTCACCTGGAGCGGAAGCGACGATAAATCCGGAACAGAAGATCTTCAATATTCCTACCGGGTCGATGCAATGCCATATTCAGCTTTCACTCCCGATACGACACATACCTTCGCCGGATTCACAGACGGTCCGCATATGATATCGGTAAAGGCGAGGGACCTTGCCGGCAATGAAGACGCGACCCCCGATACCCTTTCGTTCACGATCGACGCCCAGCCGCCGGTGATAGTCATTGAAGAAGGGCCGGATGAAGGACAGCATCTTTCAGGCGTCGATGTCAGTTTCGAATGGAGAGCATCAGACGATATCTCTCCCGAAGACAGCATCCTCTATTCATACCGAATAGATTCCGATGGATTCTGCGACTGGGGAAGGGACAGCACGGCGGCGTATTACGGACTTGACGAAGGAATCCATACATTCGACATAAGGGCTAAAGACGAGAGAGGTAACGCGGGAGCATTGACCAGGATCTTTACGATCGACATAACATCGCCGGGGACGCAGGTCACCGGCGGCCCGGAAGATGGGAGCTGCTGGCCGAGCAGCTCGGTGAGTTTCACCTGGACGGGGCTTGACGAGTATACTTCTGTCAACGCTCTTCAATACCGCTACAGGCTCGATGGAGCGATATACACGATCTGGTCGACGGGTACGGGATGTTCATATACCAGCCTTACCCAGGGGAGCCATATGTTCGAAGTCCAGGCGAGGGATCTTGCCGGGAATATCGACGCCAGTCCAGATACGGTCCTCTTTTCCGTCGGGTATAACGATCTTGTCATAACTGAGATAACTGTCCCTGACAGCGCTTTCTGTAACAGCGAGATAGGTGCCAGCTGGATAACTTCAAATATCGGAGACTGCGAAGTCCAGGGTAGCTGGTCGGACAGGGTCTATCTTTCCCCAGACAGCGCGGTGGGAGGGGACGTGCTTCTGGGTAACGTTTCCGTATCAGGGCCGCTAGGTCCGGGCCAGAGCACCGAAGTAAGCGGATCGCTACTTCTTCCCGATAATATCACCGGCAGGTACTGGCTGGTAGTGGTCGCCGACGGAGCGGCGGGGGTCAGCGAGGAAGGACACGAGGGCAATAACGCGATGATAAGCAATTCTTTCATGATCTCCATACCGCCTCACCCTGATCTGCGGGTAACTGATATTTCAGTGCCGGCAGAAGGAATGTCAGGTCAGGGAGTCTATATAGAGTGGACGGTGCGTAATGAAGGGGACGCGCCGTCCACCGGAGGCTGGACGGAACATATATATCTCTCTGACGATCAGGTCGCCGGTGGCGATATCAAACTGTCAGAGTTCAATTATAATTATTCTCTCGATGTCGATTCCTCGTACACCCATATCCATCCGATCACATTCCCCGAAGATATAGAAGGGGGCAGATGGATAGTCGTCGTGACGGACGCAGAAGACGAAGTAAGCGAGTACGAATGGGAGGGTAACAACACCGCAGTCTCGGATGATTCGATAGCGATAACCATGACGCCATATCCCGATCTTGTCGTTTCTAGCATAGAACTGCCCGATTCGACAGATACCAATACTGAGATCGAGATAAGCTGGGATGTCACTAACCAGGGAGGGGCTGCCACGACGACCCCGGTCTGGTATGACAAGGTATATCTCTCTCCCAACCCGTCCCTTCAGGGAGCTTATCTTCTCGGCGAATATGAGAATATGTCATACCTTGGTCCTCAGGAGAGCTACTCGCAGCAGAACAGACCTGTGATGATACCGAAGGAGATCCCGGGAGGCATCTACTATATCGTTGTTGTCGCTGATAACAGGGATTATGTCGACGAGCACAATGAAGAGGGAAACAACATCACGGTAAGCGATCATATCGTTGTCAGGTATATAGAATATCCAAGGCCGGATCTGGCCGTCACTAATTTCGTTCCGGCCTTGACCGGCTGGGCCGGAAATCCAGTGACGGTGAGATGGACCGTGACCAACATCGGAGACGAATCTACCGGAGCCGCAGCCCCTGTGGACTGGGTGATGATCTGCCCGGATAGCATAGTCGATCCTCACAACAGCATACATATCGGAGGAGATATACCAGGACAGCCGCTTGAGCCGGATTCGAGCTATACGACAATCAGGACCATTACCCTTCCATCAAACCTGAGCGGGACCAGATATATCTTCGTATGGACCGATGTCGATCTGAGTTTCGACGATCCGGAGCTGTTGAACAACTTCAGCGACGTCTATCCGATAATCATCAATTCTCCCTCACCGGCCGATCTTGTGGTGAGCAACATTTCCACTGCTTCCGATACCGTCACAGCCGGAGCGACTCTGGAAATCGAATGGGAAGTCACCAATGAGGGAGCGGGGCCGACTTCAGCTTCCGGTTGGACGGACGCGATATACATATCTGTCGACGATTCCCTGGTCACGGGGACTGACTTGAATCTTAAAAGAGTCTATCATTCCGGGTATCTCAATCCCGGAGGGATCTATTCAAGGTCGTACACGGTCGATATACCTTCAGGGATAACCGGTTTGTATTATCTATTCGTCTATACCGATATCGACGACGTAGTCGAGGAAGATATTTTCGAAAATAACAATTCACTGAGATATATGATACCGATAGAGATCGTGGAACCGGTGCAACCTGTGCTGGCTGAATCTGATCTCAGGATCATCGGAGCGGGAGTGTCAGGAGAGGCATGGTCAGGGTCCACGGCGGAAATAGTTTGGACAGTCAAGAACTTCGGACCGGATCAGACATCAGCGACTGGCTGGTACGATTATGTCTATCTCTCCACCGACAGTCTTCCCGGCAACGGTGACGATCAGCTTCTTCTTTCCGCGCAGAGAAGCGCAGCGCTGGTAATAAACCAGACATATTCAAAATCGATGAATATCAGTATCGCTAACGGTCTTTCAGGTGATTACTATCTTCTCGTTGTGACAGACGCGACGGGTAAAGTGTACGAACCTGGAGCAGAGGATAACAATATCGCCGTCGTGCCATTCGTCATCAACCTGACGCCTCCGCCAGATCTTCAGGTCACCGAACTTCTGCCGGAAACTCAGATGACATCGGGCGAGCAGGCGGCGGTCCAGTGGACTGTGAGCAATCTCGGCAGCGGAGGTACAGTCTCTACGTCCTGGACTGACCGCGTATACCTCTCATCAGACAGCACTTATAATTCAGGCGTCGATACGCAGATCGGTATATTCTCCCACAACGGCGCGCTTGGCGCGGGGCAGTTCTACCAGAGTAACAGGAGCGTCACCATCCCGGAAGGATATGAAGGTGATTATTATATCCTTGTCCTCGCTGACGCAGGCGGCAATGTCTATGAACATGGGAATGAAGACAACAACATGAGATCGGCTCACGTTACCATCAGTACGATACCGCCCGATCCTCCCCCCGATCTCGCGATGACCACCCTTGGGTTTATCGACGGCGTCAAGGACACGCTGAGCTATACGGTGACGAATGAAAGCGATTATGGCGTACCTTCAGGGGAGAGGAGCTGGCTTGACAGGTTCTATCTTTCGCCGGACAGCACGCTGGAAACTTCGACCGATATCCTCATCGTATCGTACAGCCGGGTCGGAGACCTCGCTCCACTGAGCAGTTACTCGAGGACGAACGAGATCTCTCTTCCTGAAGGGACAGAGGGAGAATACTATATTATCGGGATAACTGACGCGGGAGAAGCGGTCACTGAAGAGACGGAAGAGAACAATACCGCCTTTATTTTCCGGGAGATAGTGATGACTCCTCCGGATCTTACCGTCGCGGGCGTCGACTGTGACCAGGATTCAGTGATAGCGGGGCAGCCGGCGATAATTACCTGGACTGTAAGCAACGAAGGTACTGGTCCGTGCGATCCGGAAAGCTGGTATGACGGAGTATATCTCTCGATCGACAGGATGCTTGATGAGACCGATTATCTGCTCGGGACGCGTTATCACAGCGGGGGCCTCGCTTCCGGCGCTTCATACCCGGCAAGCCGCCAGGTCACCATACCGTCAGGGATATCGGGGAACTACTACTTCTTCGTCGAGACCGACAGGAATGATAACGTCTACGAATATGTACACGAAGACAACAACATGGCGTACGATCCGGACCCGATCCATATCTATATCCCGCCGCCAGATGCCGATCTGATTGTAAGCGGAGTTACTATACCGCCATCGGGAGTAGTCGGCGATTCGATAACGATCATCTGGACGGTGATAAACGAAAGTGAGTTCGATCTTGAAGGCCAGTGGCGCGATGCAGTCTATATCTCTCCCGATACGTCATGGTCCCTTGGGGATATATACCTCGGAGAACTGCTTCACTCGAGCGGGCTTCAGGCCGGCGGCCTAGTCAGGCTGAGTTTCACGATCGCCACATCGGATTATCTCAGCGCGATCGAATCGTCTGTCCCGGGACTGCTTCCGGGAGGGTATTACGCTCTTGTCCGCTCTGATATCCGTAATAATATACACGAGGCTGACGAGACTAACAACACGGGATATTCCCAGGACGATATCGATATCGACCTTCAGACCCTCTCCCTGGGGGTTACGCACCAGTCGATCATCAAGTACTCGGAACAGCAGTTTTACAGGCTCGGCGCGTCGGGTGGAAATGACCTGAGATTCTATACGGAGTGTCTCGGCCAGAATGATGAACTCGTCATGTTCATCAAATACGGTGAAGTACCCGACAGGATCGATTATGAATACAGGTTCGAGCTAATCGGGAGCCAGGAGCATATCATCCCCGGCTGCGACACTCTTGTCTGCTACCTGATGGTATATGGCGATTACGTGCCTGGCGGAGGTTCCTACTCGATAAGACCGGAATCATTCCTCTTCGAGCTCACCGATATAGAGCCGGTCGTGGTAGATAACACGGGGCTTGTCACCTTTTCCATAACGGGAGGACACCTCAGCGATGCTGTTTCGGTAAAACTCAGACCGCTGGCGGGAGAATCGGTAGAAGCCTGGGACATATATTCGATCAACAGCACAAGGGTAGAGGCCGGGTTCGATCTGAGGGGAGCCGCTATTGGCCAGTACGATGTAGTACTGACGACCGCTGCTCCTGATTCGGCGGAACTTCTCGGTTCTGTGACCGTTGTAGACGGCGTGGGGCCGGTGATCCAGCCTTATATCAAGGGAGCGACGGCGATAAGGCAGAATGTCAGGACGAATTACGACATAGCGCTGATGAACCTGGGCAGAAGCGATGGGCACGATATAATCAGTTCAGTGACAGTCGACGCGGGATCGATGTATTCATTCGGCGTCGACGGCATGATGAGACTTCCCATTGTCTCAGACGGAGAACCGTTCCTCGTATATACTAGCTTTACAGGGGCGGGGTCATCATCTGATTTCACAATCTCCATCTGGGGCATGGCCGATTTCAGCATAGAGGTGATCTCGGTCTATTCCGAACCTGAGTTCAGGGGAGCAGAGCAGAACAGGTCTCTTATATCGGCGTGGGCCGATGACGCCGCGGACGCTTTCGTCGAACGGCTTGAATACGACGGAGTGATCGTAGATCCCGACACATTCGACCTGCTCTTTACCGAAGCGTGGAACGAAGAGCGGTTGTACAGTGAAGGAAGCACGATCACCGAACTGGTCAGCGACAGGATCGACGAGACGATTCTTTCCGCCGCGTCGGCGCTTGGATCTCCCGAGGTCCCGACGCAGGAAACGGGGATCACAGCGCTCGGACTGATCGCAGCTGATGAGAAGGTCAACGATTTCTATGTCTCGGCGAAAGACGATGACAAGTTCAAGAAGAAAAAGACGAATGTCACGGTTAGAATAGCCAGGGACCCCAACGAAAAACTCGGGCCGACTATGCCGGAAGAGGAGAATTTCGTTTCCCAGCTCGTCGATCTGCCATACACGATATACTTCGAGAATGTCCCGGACGCCCAGGCTGCAGCGCAGCAGGTAGTCATAACGGATCAGCTCGATGAGAATCTTGACTGGCGCAAATTCAGGCTTGGCGACATAGTCTATTCCGACCAGGTCGTCGCGGTCCCCGCGAACCTGTCCTACTATTATACGACACTCGAGCTTGAATCGGGTTATCTGCTTGAGATAAACGCCGGCATCAATACGATGACCGGTATAGCCCACTGGATCTTCAATACGATAGATCCTGCTACAGGCCTCCCGCCGATCGATCCAGATGCGGGATTCCTTCCGCCCAATGACGAGAATGGTATAGGCGAGGGGCATGTCTATTTCACTGTCAGGCCCGACAGCGATGTTCCCGACGGAGCAGAGATAACCAACAGCGCGTTGATAGTATTCGATGACAACGACGCGATAGAGACGAACGAGATACTCAACGTGATCAGGAGGGAATTCCCCGACCTGTATATAGCCTCTTCATCTGGATATTCGGCGTTTACTTCGTTTGTCGAAGGAGAAGAAGTGCGCGTGCGGGCGGTAATAACCAACCTCGGGGAAGCCCCCGCCGAGAATTTCATGGTCCATTTCTTCAACGGAGACCCGGAGCTTGGAGGAGCGCTGATAGGCTCTCCTGTCCCTGTCGCGAGACTGGCGAGCGGGGAGGAGAAAGAAGTAGAGATAGTATGGATATCACAGAGGCAGCTCGGCCAGTACGGGATATACATAAGGGTCGATCATAACGGCAGCGTGATCGAAACAGATGAAGAGAACAATGAGAGAGTCTTTATCGTAGATGTGGAGGAGAAGACATATTACGTGGAGTACGCGCAGGATATAAACCTGGTGGCGCTTCCTCTTGAGCCGTCGAGCGAATATACTGCCCGGTCGTACGCTGATCTTCTCGGCGCTTCCCAGATAATCAGGTATGATACGGCAGGATGCTTTGAGACATTCATTCCGTCAGAGCAGACTGGCGACGGTTTCTTCATAGATAATACCAGGGGATATATCGCGGTCCTCGATCAGGCGGCAGAAGTCGCGTACACCGGTATAACACATCTGCCACAGATAATAGTAGATGAAGGGATGAATATAGTCTCACTCCCCGTCGATCCGGCAGAGCCGTTTAATGCCCGTTCGTTCTGCGACAGACTCGGATCGGATCTGCTTATTAGATACGATTTCACTGGAGGAAGATGGAACGCCTTCATACCGGATTTCGACAGCGGGGACGGATTCGGAATCCTTGGAGCGCGCGGATACATAGCTTTCTGCGAAAAGGATGATACCCTATCATTCACCGGAAGCGGATGGATCGGCAGTCAGCAGCTTCCTGTGGGCGGATATATTCCAACAGAGAATGAGAATCAGGTCGCGGGAGCTCCGCTTCTTGGCGTGACCGGAAGCCTGTCGACGATGATATGGGGGGAGAAGAAATCCCTCGATCCGGGTTGCACCGTCAGAATCCGGAACAGCCGGACGAATATAGATGTGCCGGTAAGAGTCGATTTTGAGCGTGGAGAATTTTCAGCCGTACTGATCGATCTCGAAAACCGCGGCGATATATTGCAGGGGGATATTCTCAAGGTAAGGGTACTGGGAAGTTCCGGCAGGGAGATATGCGAACCTTTTGAATACACTATCAAAGATAACGACATAAAGAAGAGGTACGCTTACTTCGACGCCCTGTTTGAAGGAGGCATGCCGTCCGTCACGAAACTGTATCAGAATTTTCCCAATCCGTTCAATCCCATCACTACGATCAGGTTCCAGACATCAGCGCGCGGACGGGTCAAACTGAAGATCTACAACGTGGCGGGACAGCTTATCCGCACTCTGGTCGATGAGCAGAGAGAAGCGGGATATTTCCAGATGACTTGGGACGGACGCAATAACAACGGATCCCTTACAGCATCGGGGGTCTATTTCTACAGGCTGGAGACTGTAGATTACAAGAAAGCTTTGAAGATGGTTATTTTACGATGAGTGGGTTGCATACACGAATCCATCGGTGAAAAAAGGGGAAAATATGGATTTTATAAAAGGCTATTACAGATGAAAGGAAGGAAGAATATGAAAGGAAGGTCGTTTGTTCTGGCGGCGATCATATTCATGCTGGCTGCCTCGGGTCCAACCGGGGTGTCGGCCCAGGATGAATCGGCAGTCTTCGTCGTATACGGGATGATGTACGCCGACAGTTATGGTACTCCCTCCAGCGAGAATTATTTTATCAGAGTCGTGAACGCGACAAAGGACATCGAGGGCGTATCTGAGCTCGGAAATGGGTTGGATGAAGGAAAATACAAGGTGGTATTCCTTGATTTTACGGGCGGATGCGTCGTCTCAACCGATGACTGGGTGGAAATCTGGGCGAGGGCCGATGGGGAGGAAGAGGAATATCTCTACGAGAGAAAGAGGATAAGCCAGGATGATATCGGCGAAAACAGGATCATGATAGACCTGATACAGGGATTGATATCTAACGATTCGACTTCATGGGGAGCTATCAAGGCCTTGCTCAGGGAGTAATAGAGATATACTGCTATTGCTGCTTTATGATATTATTCTATTCCATCAAAACGCGATAATAGTACCGTCCATCCGGAGGAACGCGATGAAAAGGACACTGGTTCTCTTCCCGTTTGCTATGGGAATGCTTTTAAACCTGTGCTGCCCGATTATGGCCGCTGAAAATACAGCTTTTCTGGAAGCTCTTTCCGACAGCATCTCTGTCCTGAGGATCGAGGGCCGCTACGATGAGGCGCTTAAGATCGCGGAATATCTCTTAAGCGAAGCGCCAGTGACAGAAGGAATCAGGAAATTCGAAACTGAAGATTTAGACAGGCTCGTCGCGACCCTTTTTAAAATCAATCGCCTGACGGAGAGAGAAAAAAATGAAATGGCGAGGGCGGATGGAATGAACGCCATCTATGAAGAAGCTTACGACAAAGACGAAATAGAAAAAGCGATCGCGATCACAAATGAACAGTACGATATAAAAAAGAACTTCCTTGGGGCCAGATGTCCCGAGCTTGCCAGGATCCTCACCGTCACCGCGTTCCTCCATGATTATTCGGGAGGAAGGGAAGAGGCCGAAAGATATTATCGCAAGGCTCTTGAACTGGACAGGGAGATCCTCGGAAAGATGCATCCTTTCGTAGCGGAGGATCTTACCAATCTCGGAATATTGCTCCATGAGATGGGAAGAATGGAAGATGTTGATACTCTTTACCGCGAGGCGTACGCGATCTATTCCTCTGAAGAGATAGATGATCAGGAGAATTCGGCATGGGTGATGAGCAGCCTGGGAAGTCTCCTCAAGGATAAGGGAGAGCTTGCCGAAGCGGAGGCTCTGTTCAGGCGCGTGCTTGCCGTCTACCGGCAGATGTGGGGAGAAATAGACCCTGACGTAGCCAGCTGCATGAACGACCTGGCGACAACTCTTGTCGCGAAGGGGGATATTCAGGAAGCCGAACCACTTTTTCGCCAGGCGTTGAATATATATTCTCAGCTCGAGGACGATCATTCCTTTGACAGGGCGATAGTAATGCTTAACCTTGGCAGCCTTCTTCAGGACAGGGAGTTTTATGCCGGAGCGGAGCAGCTTTATCGCCAGGCGATAGAAATATTCGAGGGGATATTCGGCGAGACTGACGGGATAGTCTCTGCATCTTACAATAATCTCGCTGACCTGTTTCACGATACGGGAGAATATGAGAAAGCGGAACCACTGTACCTGAAAGCTCTGCGAATCAGACGCGAAATATCAAAGGATAACCATCCCGAGTCGGCAATCGTTCTTCTCAACCTCGCGAGAAATTACAGGGATGGAGGGAATTATCAGGAGGCGGAGCAATATTATGGAGAATCTCTTTCTCTTTTCAAAGATCTTCTCGGGCAGGATCATCCTTATATATCAATGTGTCTTTTCAGTTATTCAAATCACTATCTCGCCCAGGGGAAATATAAAGATGCGGAACCTTTTCTTAACCAGGCGATAAAGGTATATGATTCGTCGAGGCTCAGGGTAGGAACGGGATTTGGCAGGGTGACGTTCCAGAAATCACCATATTCAAGACTGGCGGATGTCCTTCTTTCAACAGGCCGGGAAAAAAAGGCGTGGCAATATGCCGAAAGGGAGATGGGCAGGGTACTTGCCGAACTGCTGTCCGTATCCGGCAAGCAGCCATTCACTGAAGAGGAAGCTGAGACGATCGAATCGATGCGAAGGGAGATCGGCGGACTTGAGCAAAGATTGGCCGTCTTAAAAACAGCCGCGGGGGAAGAAGGATCAAAAGAGGCCGATAAAAAAGCCTCGGAAGCATACGACGAATTACTCAGAGCGCAGGCACGGTTGAGCGAGGTCCAGAGCAGGATGGCGAAAAAATACCCCATGACAGGAGGGATGGCTTATCAGCTTAAGAAGATCCAGAAAAGCCTGCGGGGAAAGACAGCGATGATCGGATGGCTCGATGTCGAGGAAAAGAAGGGCGAATATTCCTCCTGGGGATATGTCATCAGGAAGAACGGGCCAGTCAGATGGGAGAGGCTCGGCCCCGATGGTCGTGAACGATCCGGGTCGCCCTTCAGAAGAGGGTATGACCTGAGAAGGTCTTTTGCTTCTGCCGGAATCCATATCGAGGCTCTGGCGAAACGCTCAAAGGAATTCTGGGAAGAAAGGATGGCTCCCCTCTCCCTGGAACTCGAGGACATTGAGAGACTGATAATCATACCATCGGGGGCGATGCTTGGCCTTCCGGTAGAAGCGCTCGTAGATAGCGATGGCAGTTATCTTTGTGAGAAATACACGATATCGTACGCACCGTCGGCTACTATCTCGGCATGGCTCGCGGAGAAGGGATCGAAAAGGAATCGGAATAAATCAAAAAAAGCGCTTCTCGTTGGCGATCCTCCATTCTCCGGGGAGGATCTCGTTGTGATGTCGAACGATATCGAGGCACCCGATACTTTGTTAAAAATGGTGAAAATGGACGGCGCCAGTGACGAGGCGAGGCAGCGGGGGGGGTATTCCCGCGATTCGGCGGCGATAGCCAGGCTGCCCCGGCTTGCTGGAAGCCGCGAGGAGATAGAAGAGATAGCGAAAATATCCGGGGAATCGGTCGTTCTGCTCGGACCGGACGCGTCGGAGAAGAATCTGGCGAACTTCGCCGTAAAGGGAACACTGTCAAGTTTTTCGATCATCCATATTGCTACCCATGCCCTGATAGATGACCGGTATCCGGAGAGATCATCTCTGGTCCTGTCACAAGCGGGACTTCCAGATCCTGTGAAAGCGGCTCTCGAGGGCAGGAGGATATATGACGGGCTGCTTTCCGCGGGAGAGATAGTGCGCGAATGGGATCTCGACGCCGATCTCGTCAATTTGAGCGCGTGTGAGACCGGGCTTGGTATGAGGCTCGCGGGAGAGGGATATATCGGGTTGTCGCACGCTTTTTTTCAATCTGGCGCGAGAAGCATGGTGGTCAGTCTCTGGAAAGTCGAGGATAGAGCGACTACCAGGTTGATGAAACGGTTTTATGAGAATTATTTCGGAGCATACACCGATGTAAGAAACGGCGGGGAAAATACGCCTATGCCGAAGGCAGAGGCCCTTACGGAAGCCAAGAACTGGCTTATGAATCTCGAAGATGAAGATGGAAGCAGACCGTACGAACACCCATTCTACTGGTCGGCTTTTATTCTCATCGGGGATGGGGGGAGTGACTACAGGAAGAACTGAACCCGGGATTGATCCTGGCAGCAGTCTCAATGGTTTTCAAGCATGTGCATCTGCCAAAGGTCTCTGCTGCTCCAGCGCAGAAGAGGATGCATCGCCAGCATGCCGGTGCCGCCTATATTGCTTTTAAGGTAATTGAGTTCCACGAATTTTTCTTTCAACTCAGGATCGGGCGGGGGGGTGAACCCCGATTCCTTCATTAAAAGGAGTCCCTTGGCTCTTATCGACAATTCAAGATGAATTCTGAGCAGGCAAAGCATATCAGCGAGGACTTCTCCTGAAAAATTGTTTTTAAGCGAAATCAGATATTTCCCGACGTGAGAATCGAGTATCTGGCCAGTCGTTATCATCTCTAGCATATCGGCGTCGGCGTCGAAGCCTATGCCAAGCCACCTTGAAAGGGATCTTTCGCTCCTGGTGAAGACGGCGATCATAAGGGACGGGAGAATAATGACGAGCCCCGCTGCCGATATTACAGGAGAGACGAGGAAATGATTGAAGATCGAATGTATCACTACAGCAGGCAATAGTGCCGGGAAGATAAAAGAGAAAGAGTGACTTGATTTGCGGTCGAAAATATTTTTAGCGACGATGGCAAGAATCGCTGTCGTCCCTCCATGCATTATCGCCGGTCCGAATCCCCGGATGATGCTGATAAGCGGGTTATTATTTCCAAGCGCGATGATATAATAACTGTTTTCTATAATCGCGAAGCCCGCCCCGACGGCGAATCCGAAAATCGCGGCATCAACCAGAAACCCTGTCCTTCTTGACGCGATCAGATAGGCGATATAGACAGATTTCAACGATTCTTCTACGATCGGAGCGATATATTTTGAGTAATCGGCTGTCTCGATCGATATTGTGGCGATAAGAGACCTGTTTATTACCATGCTCAGGAGAGCGAAGACGACCCCCGCGAGGAGGGCAAGAACGATCGCCCTGAATCTCACCAGCTTGTAGCTGTCCATACTTTTCAGAGCCAGCAGAAATACAATCACAGGCAGAAAACTGAAAAGATATCTCAAATACTGCTCCCCCGGTTTCCGATTCAGAAATGGCTGCCGATCATCGAAGGATCTTCAGGGAGACCATAAGTTCTTCCTCCGGTCCCCGTCCTTCCTCTACCGAGACAGCGTAACCGACCGAAATCGTTGATTCAAGAGATGAAAACAGCACGATCTTGGTGTTAAGCTGGCTGCCGGCGTTAGCTACTTTCCGCCTGAAAATATCATCGTCAAGGTTCGTGACGATTCCACCTGTGAAGAACGAGAGCCTTGACCAGTTGAAGTAAAATGCCGGTATTCCAAAACTTTTATACCGCAGGGGAGGTAGCGTCCACTCGATCATTCCCTTTGTGTAGTTCGTGCCGCCTATTTCGTTCAATTCGACTCCCGGAAAACTGTAATATTCCCTGTACCTGTTGAATGGCCCGTGGTCTATCCAGTTGTTGCCGAATCCTCCAAAATAGAAATTCGCGAATGGTTCCTCGCGTTTGCCGGGGGAATATCCGAAAGATGTCCTCAGCCAGAGAGATGAATGGTCCCATGGTGTGAGCAGCCCGTAGTCCAGATCGAGGTGAGCCAGGGGATATATCTTTGATCTGATACTGCTGGCAAAAGCCTCAAAACTCCACTTTATCCCTTTTTCACTTTCTATCCGTCCGATCGTCGCGCGCTGGCAGCTGTAATCGAGTCTTGCCGATGCCGTGTAGAATTCATCGAAGGAAGTGGAGATATTCTGATAATCGGGGAGTCTTTCAAGATTGCCATATCCGGCGACTCTTACCGAGTAGGAAAGCTTCCTCGGCGCGTCCGTGATAAAGGAGTGATCATATTTAACAGCGAGCGAATATCCTTTTCTGCTTATCTTTGTTGGCCCGAAGAAATCATAGAAATCGGCGCGGTTCCACGCTCCGCTGAGAGTCCACGGATACCTGAGATATTTAAATCTGCCGTGCAACCGCTCGTCTTCGGCAAGCTTCTCTTCAGGAGACCATGAAAGAGATAGATCGAGGCTGTTAATCCCAACGGGATCCATAAGGTCCGACCTGAACCCGAAGGCGGGGTAATCCTTATACCCTTCGGCAACCGGATAGAGCGAGGAGAGTCCGAGCGATCTGACCATGTGATATTCGCCCTTGTAGATAGTAAGGGAATCAAGATCGACATCGGCCGGTGATCCCAGTTTCCATTCTTTGACAATCGGATGCTTTTCTACGACTGCCTGTCCAAGATATTTTACCGCGCAGACATCTTCGATCGGTTGGTTCGGCATCATCACCGGAAGAAAACCTTTTCCCGTGTATCGAAAAGCGACGAGGGAATCGGCTGATATCGGAAGTGGCCGAAAGACTCCGACCTCGCAGTTGCTTATCGCTTCCATTGCCATCGTTTCAAGATCATAACGGAATATATTAGACGTCCCGGTATAATATGATGTCCCGAAGAGGTATCTTCCGCATGGGGAAAAAACAAAATTAGCCACGTTATTATCTGGGAATTCCCACAGCAGATCGTAAGATGTGTCGTAGGCGAGTAGTTTCTCTATCTCCATCCTGACAAGTTTCTGGCTTCCGTTTATCTCAGCGAGCGTCCCGGTGAGATATTTTCCGTCAGGGGAGATGTCCAAGTCGAAGATATCCTTGCCATACCTGAGGGCCATGACTTCGAATCCGTCATTATAAGGGTGGGGAAAAGCGACAATCCTTGACAGTCCGTTATCATGCTGCACTCCCCATATGGACCTGTCTTTCCTGTTCAGCACGAGATCCCCGGTCCTGTTGTTCTTCATAAGGACCATCGTCTTACTCGTGGCGATATCGACGCTGTTAAGGTCACGCCACCCCTTGCTGTTATCCGTCGTGAAAAACAGGGTTGAGGAAGACGGATCGTACGCGAGAGAAGTCACGTAGTACAAAGCTGGCGTAGCTATCTCGCAGAGTTTTCTCGCTTTCCCCGTATCTATATCGATCTCTTCAATATGCGCGAAATCGCCGGGAAAATTGACCGCCGTATAGAGCTTGCGATGTTCAGGGTCGAAAAACTCACGGGAGACAGACCCAAGTGGCCTGCCTGATAGTTCCCTGTACGGAGTCACGGGGTATTTTCTTATCGAATCAAGATTGGTCTGCTGCCACTCGTGTTCGAACCTGATCCATTCGGACCACTCACTGCCGAGAGACCTGTCGAAGACATGTCTGAACTGACTTGAGAAATATCCCTTGCTCCCAGGGTCCCTTTTTACCCAGTCGATCAGGCGCTCAGGACCGTATTTCAGGGCGAGGTAACTGAAGAATCTTGTTCCATAGAGATATGAGTTCTGTCCGATCTGAAAATCCTTGGCCGTGCCCTCCGATTCGAGCCCGACTATGTCATAGAAAAAAGATCGATCCCTAACCATGGCCCTGAATGTCATCTCGTCATAACCTGTAAGAGTTCTTCCGATTCCCCCGGCCATCCATGTCTCCATGAATACCGCTATACCTTCATGGTACCATCTGGGGGCGTATCTGCGAGGATTGGTGAGATAACTGTATATAATGGAGACGGGGTCCTCGGCCGTGGGAGCTACCTTGCCGAAAAACAACCTCCGGTAAAACCTGTCCAATCCGGTTGCCTGGTCGGAAGCAACGACGTGGACCAGCTCGTGATTCATGACCCAGTTCATTCTTTCGTTGGTCGGGCAGGTGTCGTAGACATATTCAAATGGTTCGATCCCGAGCGTTAGCCAGTTATTGGGGATCGTTGTCGTTCCAGCGTAGCCGTAGTCATCAGAATCATTGAAGAATACCGTTACTTCTCCGCTCGGAGTATAATCGAAGAAATCCATGTGATAATGGAGAGCGTTTTCGAAACATCGCGAGAGATGTCCAAGGATATATTCCTGGTCCTTGAAAAAATAAAAGAGATGAAGATTTCTTGTTCTGAGAGAGAGGTATTGGACTTTGATTTCCTGGTCTTTATTCCCGTTTTCTTCGGCGGTCCCGGCGCCTGACAGGAGAGTCACGGTAATAATCAGAGCGAACAACGCGGTAAAAATTATCTTTTTCATCGTTTCCAGACCTGTTTTATGATCATAAATAACAGCAGGAAGATTCCCCGGCGATGATGCCGGGGAATCTTCCACCTCTTCCCCTGTTCTTTTATCTTTCTCCGTCCGGATCAGTCCCTGACGAGAGATGTCCTTTGCATTATCGAGGCTCTCTGCTGGATCGAAGCCCTGTTGAATATGGATGCTTTTTCCTGCAAAGAAGCTTTTTCCATTATGGAAGCTCTTTCCTGAATGCTTGAACGGTTGAAAATAGACGCTTTCTCCTGAAGAGAGAATTTTTCGAAGATTGAACTTTTCTCCTGGATTGAAGCCTTCTGCAGAAGCGAAGACCTTTCCATGACTGAGAATTTGTCCATCAGCGATGATTTCTCCTGCAGGGACATCTTCTCGAAAGTCTCCACCGAAGTAGAAAGACGGTTCATGATCTCACTCTTCTCCTGAAGGGAAAGCCGATTGAAGATAGTTACCCTTTCCTGGGGAGTGAAGTGACCGAATATCGAGGATCTTTCCTCCAGAGAGGCGCGTTCGAGCATCGATACTCTTTCCTCGAGTGAGAATCTGTTGAATATCGAGGCTTTTTCCTGGATTGAGGATCTGAGCATGATCGAAGCTTTTTCCTGGAGGGAGAAACGATCCATGATCGATGCTTTTTCCTGCAATGAAGCCTTCTCCATTATCGAAGCTTTCTCCTGCAGTGAAAGTCTTTCCATTATTGATGACTTTTCCTGCAGCGAAGCCTTTTCCATGATAGAAGCCTTTTCCTGGATCGAGAACTTGTTCATTATGGAAGCTCTTTCCTGGAGAGACATCTTCTCGAAAGCGTCGACGGCTATTGAATAACGATTGAGGATATTCGTTCTTTCCTGTATCGAGAACCTGTTGAATATCGACAATCTCTCCTGGATATTCGACCTGTTGAATATGGAGGACTTTTCCTCCAGTGAAGCCCGTTCCATCAAGGATGCCCTTTCCTGGATCGAGGCTCGCTGGAAGAGGAATGCCCTTCCCTGGATCGATGTTCTCTGAAGGATCGACGATCTCTCCTGCAGCGAAGCTCTTTCCATGATCGAGGCTTTTTCCTGGATCGAAGCCTTTTCCATGATCGAAGCCTTTTCCTGCAGCGAAGCTCTCTGGAAAATCGAAGCTTTTTCCTGGATCGAGAACTTTGCCATGATCGATGATCTTTCCTGGAGAGACATCTTCTCGAAAGCATCGGCCGCTATTGAATAGCGATTGAGGATGCTTGATCTTTCAGCCAGGGAGAGCCTGTTGAATATGGAAGATCTTTCCTGGATCTCAGCCCTGTTGAATATCGAAGCTTTCTCCTGGATCGAGGCTTTTTCGAGGATCGAAGCTTTTTCAAAGATCGAAGCCCTGTTGAATATCGAAGCTTTCTCCTGGATCGAGGCTTTTTCAAGGAATGAAAGCCTTTCCTGGATCTCAGCCCTGTTGAATATCGAGGCTTTTTCCATTATAGACGCTTTTTCGAGGATCGAGGCTTTTTCCTGAAGTGAAAGCCGCTCCATGATCGAAGCTTTTTCCTGCAGCGACGCTCTTTCCATGATCGAAGCTTTTTCCTGGATCGAGAATTTGCCCATGATCGATGACTTCTCCTGGAGAGACATCTTTTCGAATGCGTCACTTTCGATCGAGAAGCGATTCAGTATGCTGCTGCGTTCGCTGAGCGAGAAACGCTGGAAAATAGATACCCTTTCCTCGATGGAGAATTTTTCAAAGATGGAGACTTTTTCCTGGAGTGATGCTTTTTCCAGAATGGATACTCTTTCCTCGATAGATGTTTTCTCCATAAGGGATACTTTTTCCTGAAGTGAAGCCTTTTCGAAGAGGGACGCCATCTCCTCGACGGAAAGGAGCTGATCTTCGGTGTAATCCGATTCATTCTCCTGTCCTTCGAGAAGGACATCCTTCTCAGTCATCTGCGTATCCCTGTGCTTCTCGACAGCACCTATCGTCCCGCGGGCATCTTCATCCGACGCGGGGGGATAGATGAACGCGAAGTAAGCGATCACGAGAACTGCGATGATCACTATACCCAGCAGGAACTTCTTTCCCATTTCCTGACCTCCCTGATTAAAGGTTTAATCTGCCGCTTTCTGATTTAATTACAATTTCAAGTCCCTAAAGTTGTCTGATTGTCGAAAAAGATCTAGTTAGATTCCGGAAATTTTTTTCCGGAGACCATTCTGCCACCCCTGAAAATGCTGAAATTGATTTCCGGGCTTTCTTCAGGACCACTCGCAAAAGTGACCAGATACCGGGAATCACCCTTATGGACTATTTTAAGCCGCTTACCTGACGATTCGAATTCCGGAAGGCCTTTCCCTGGACAGGCAAGTCCCGTGATCCGGGTAGAACCGGCCAGATCGAAGACCAGTTCGAGCTGAGACCGTGACGAAATCTCGACTTTCGCTACCAACCTGTCCGTATCAAAACTCGAGCGAATGATTCCTGAGATATCTTCATCAACGAACTGGAAAAGATCATCGATCTTTCCAATATTGTTTTCCCTGATACCGACCGCAGCGTAAAAATCGGCCAAATCAATTGAAATGCCCCTGTCGATACCAAGCAGGACGGCTGCCAGTATAAGAGCGCCGGCTACGAGACCTGTCGTGAATCCATATGCGTATCGTCTGTTCCAGGAAAGCATCTCTTTGAATCTTTTACCCAGGGATGTGATCTTTCGATCATCGATAATCTGCTCGGATGGACCGAATATTTCACGGAGGATATTTTCCTTCAGTGATTCGGGGGGTTCGAGATCTTCTTCAGCGTCGAGCATCGAGGTGGCCTTGCATAGCCCGTGATAGAATTTAACTGCCGCCGGATCGGAATCGAGCCGTTTTCTTAAAACGAGCTTTTCCTCGGGAGAAATGACTCCGTCTATTTCAGCGTTCATAAGTGATATCATGTATTTGTCATCAAACATCACATACCCTATTCGGCTAGAAGTCTCACCAGATCCTGCCTTGCGTCGTAAAGTCTCGATTTGACCGTTGTCAAAGGAATCTCCAGCACATCACCGATCTCGTTGTAAGACATATCGACGAAATGTTTCAATATTATGATCACTCTCGAGTCGTCCTTGAGTCTCATCAACATCTCCTGGACCCTGCCTGAAGTCTCATTCTTTATCATCTGTTCTTCGGGGTTCGGCTGAGATGAAGTGATATTTCCGATAACACTCATCGATGTCTCGCCTGACCGGGGTCTGGACCGGTTGTTACGCTTTACCAGGTTCAACGCTTCATTCGTCGTAATCCTGTACAGCCAGCTGAAAAACTTGAACGACGGGTCGAAGCTGTCGAGCTTTTCATATGCCTTTATAAATGCCGTCTGGGTTATATCCATTGCGTCCTCATAGTTGTTTGTTATCCTGAACGCGAGATTGAAAATCTTTTTCTCATATTTCTTCACCAGAGCTTCGTAGGCATTCCTGTCGCCTTTTAAACTTTCCGCTACGAGCAATGAATCGCATTCCGACATAATTACAATCCTGAAAATAAAAAGTTTGACGAAAAAAATCCCTTTTTGTCAGATATCGACCAAACATCCCGGCACAAAATACCTGTTATAGATATACTGACCCCCAAATCAGATGACAGACACGCCAGACGACCTATGTCGCGTAATGTGGTCGGTTTAGTTCCCGAAAGGTGTCTTTCCTGTAAAGTGATGTAAAAGAAATGTTACGCTATAACTTATTCGATGTCAAAGATTAAATCGAAACCCGCGATCTTGAAAATATTACGGATATGCTGGTTGAGATTGAGGAGTTTTAACCTGTCATCTGATTTCATCAGCCGTCTCTGCGTGGCAAGAAGGATTCCCAGCCCCGCGCTTGAGATATAATCGAGTTCGCCGAAATCGATAGATGCCGAGCCAGTGACTGCGTCGAGGACTGCCCTGGCTTTTTCGACTTTAGAGGCGTCAAGTTTACCCTGGAATTTAATAATCCCGTTTTCATCTTTTCTAATGTCGAACATCGGTGTCCTCCATATTAATAGTCGCGGTTATACGTAATATGCCATCAACATTCTCGAACCTCAGATCGTCAGTCAGGTTTTCTACCAGGTGAATTCCCAGGCCGCCGCTTTTTCGTGACTCTATCGGTTCATTCGTATCGACTGGGTTTCTTTCGGAGGGATCAAAAGGGGCAACGTCAAAGTCTTCAATATCTATTCTCAGAGCAGACCTGTTGAAACCGAGTGAGATATCGATGTGATCTGTCCCTCCGGCGGCATGCCTGACCTGATTGGTGAATAATTCCTCTATTATAAGGTTGAGGTTGAAGGACATGGCCTCATCAAGATCGTTATCAGCGACGAACTTTCCGATAAAACTGAAAATCGATTCAAGTGAATCGATGCTTCTTTCGAATGATTTCTTCAAAACTCAGCCGGATCCCCCTGGTCGGTCTTTTGTGATAAATCCCACACAGCCTAGCTGCGCAGTGAAGTTAATGCAAGTAAATTTTCCTTTCGGAGTATTGAGATCAGGATGTTATTATTCTGTTTCCTAAAGGAGGCATTATTTATGAAGGGAAAAGCGTTTCAGGATTATTACCCCGATGACCTGAGCCATTGCTATGGATGCGGCAGGTTGAATAAAGAAGGCCTGCAGATCAAGAGTTACTGGGATGGAGAGGAATCGATAGCTCTATTTGAACCCCGATCCTGCCACACTGCGATTCCAGGATATGTATATGGGGGCCTTATAGCCTCGCTGATAGACTGCCACGGCACTGGTACCGCTTCGGCGGCTTCATACCGAGCCGAAGGAAGGGAGATGTCTTCGGATCCTCCCCTCCGTTTCGTCACGGCTTCATTGAAAGTCGATTACCTGCGTCCGACGCCGATGGGAGTCCCTCTCGAGATACGCGGAAAAGTAGAAGAAATATCGGGTAAAAAGGTAGTTATCAGTGAGACTCTCTCAGCAGGGGGCAAAATATGCGCGAAAGGGACGGTCATAGCAGTCAGGATGCCGGAAAATATGCTGCCGAATGATTGAATCCAGCGCCAGCGGGAAGTGAAGAGGGATATCCCGGCGCCGTGATCATGAAACAGAGTTCTTTAATGGCTGGTATGAAGATATTTATTGCCGGCGAAAGAGCCGGGATAGTAAAAAAGAAGATATTTCTCCAGGAAGGGATCTTACGTCGCATGAAGTTAAAAAGACTGATGTTAATAATAATTCCAATTGTACTCGCGGTGTCGGCCTGGAGCATGATCAGGCCATCAGGTGACCGAAATTGGGCCGTGGACCAGGCCGAAGTCGTCTCTGTCTCTATCGAAGACTCAATAGTATCGATCACCAATGTCAGGCATTTCGATCACTGTCCCGATGGGGGAGGACCTGCCTCCACGGCGTGGCGCAGCGGCAGGTATGACTTGCGCGATATGAAAAATGTGTGGCTTGTCATATCACTATTCAATCCGGAACGGCGAGGCCCGGCGCATCCATTCCTCAGCTTCCAATTCGGAGATTCATCTTTTGTCGCGGTATCGGTCGAAGCAAGGCGCGAATCTGATGAATCATATTCGATCTGGAAAGGGATGATGAAACGATTCGAACTGATCTATATAGTAGCCGATGAGAATGATATAATAACATTGCGTGCCCTGTGCCGGGACGATATCGTTTATATCTATCCGTTGATCACGACTCCTGAAAAAGCACGGGAACTGTTCATTGATATTACTGAAAGGGCTGAAAGGCTGGGCAGGGAACCGGAGTTCTACAACACGATCTGGAACAACTGTACGACGAATATCCTCGAACATGCCAATGTTGTTGCCTCTGAAAAGATCCCAGGCGGTCTCTATACTTTTCTGCCCGGCTATTCCGATAAAGTAGCGCTTACTCTCGGACTTATCGATGCTGAAGGATCCATCGACCAGGTAAGAGAACGGTTTCAGGTGAACGAAAGGGTCAGGAAATATGCCGGTGGTAAGGGCTTTTCCCTGAGGATAAGAGAAGTAGAACAGGAAGACTGACAATCGAAAATACGGAAGAGAAGTGAGGCGATAATGTCAGATTCGAAAAATGATGATTCCGAAAACAAGGAGCCCAGGGAGCGCCTTGAGAGCGATCCTCCAGAAGCTTCGGCAGGTTGGGGATGGAGATATCACCATCTTGGTGTTCCGGTAAAAGAAAAAAGAACAGGGGAAAGGTATCTGGCCGATTTCAGGATGTATGTCAGTGGATTTGGACACAATCCGTTCGGAATAGAGACCATGCGATTCGAACCGGACAGCCCGGTCTCGGAGATCATCCAGAGGCTGCCGCACCTTGCTTTTGAGGTAGATGATCTCGACAAAGCGATCGAAGGGTATGAAATTATTGGAGAAATCGGGTCTCCGATGAAAGGGATAAGAGTCGCAATGATCATTTCTGATGGATTCCCCGTCGAACTGATCGAATTCGAACGATGCTGGCAGGACACGGACGACAGTCAATAAAGAAGATCTCTTTTCGGATTTTTCTAAATACTCCTCAAAATCAAATAATCAATTATTTTGTCAGACCGCAATTTTCGCCTTCAGTGGCGTGACCTTTCTGTCGAGACATATAGAGGTATTAATCTGGCAGGTAGCGATGGAAGTCGTAACGCAAAACGGTACTGAAGAAATCACGGCCCGGATAAGGGAACTTGAGCAACAGGTCGACGAGAAGAATTTCGCTTTCGAGACTCTTTTCAGACTTACCGAAAAACTCGGTACGACTCTGGACCTTGAAAAAATAGTTCCCCTGCTGACGATGACGACAACGGGACAGCTATGTTTAAACCAGATGGCATTTTACCTTTATTCCACCGAATCGGGAAAACTTGAATATTTTCATTCCATTGGAATCCGCTCCGTCGACCTGCCAGGCGATATCAGTCTCGATTCCAATCTTATAGCGAGCGTGAGTCGCGATGACGGGATCCTGGAAATTTTCGAGTCTGCAGGAACAGATAAGAGTGCTGATGGAGTCGAAGACATTATCGGGTTGTTTTCTGAAAAAGGTTTTTCCTGGGCTATTTGCCTCGGAGATGAATCCGACATGATAGGTCTCGCTCTGATAGGTGAAAAGATCGATGGATGCGGTCTGTCGGATATGGATATTGAGATACTGAAAACGATCTCCAGGGTCGCGACTCTTGCCATACGAAACGCCCTTTTGTATCAGGATGTCACGAAGTCGAAAAACGAACTGATAAAGTTCTCCAGGATAAAAAAAGAATTCATGCTCCATACGTCGCATGAATTTCGTACGCCGCTCACTATTCTTAAAAGCACGCTCTGGTCGATCGAGCCGGAGGATTCGCAGGACAAGACATTGATCGAGCTCGCCCAGACTGCCGTGAACCGCCTTCAGGAAAAGATAGAACAGATACTTTCTCTCAACGAACTTGGGCTTAATGAATCCTCGCTAGATCTAAGGCATACCGATATGGTAGCCCTGATCGGAGAATGCATAACCGAGGATTTAACCAGGATGGAAGAGAGCGGTATAGCGTTAAGGTTCGACCGGAATGTCGATATGAAGGAAGTGATCGTCGATCCGGTCAAAATGAAGCTTGTCTACAAGAGCGTGATCGAAAACGCGATCAGTTCTGTCGGAAAGGGCGGGCATATAGATATTAATGTCATGACAAGTCACGCAGGACCGGATGAAGCTGAGGGGATAGAGATCCGGGCATGGCAGTCCGACGAGGGAAGTCCAGGGTCCGGAGGGGAAAAGGGCAGCCGGAAGAGCGATGGGGCAATATCTTCAGAGGTCGAATATTATTTCATTTCGAGAATAAAGGATGATGGAGTAGGGATCCCGATCGATGAGATAAAGATGATGTGTGAACCGTTCGCCAGGGCTTCGAATTCAGCCCTAGGCGAGGTAAAAGGGTTTGGCCTTGGTCTCTCAGTATCGCAGAAGATCATCGCAGGTCATGGCGGCAGATTCTACTGTAAAAGTGACAGGGGACAGGGAGCCGAATTTTCAATCTGGCTTCCCGTAATAAACAGCCTGCAGGTGGAACGGCAATCGAAAAGATGTTGAGAATATGAATTCCATCAGAACCTTACAGAATTATCGAACAATGGCGGTGAAAAGATGCTAGATGTCAATATGCTGATAAAAAAGATAGACCAGCTTCCCACTATTCCCGCGGTAATAAAGCGTCTTGTCGATCTTACAGCCGACCCTGACGCGGATATACGGGACATACTCGAACTGATCGAACGGGACCAGTCTCTTACCGCCAGCATAATCAAGTTATGCAATTCGTCATATTACGGGCTGTCGAAAAAAGTCTCTTCAATCAACGAAGCTGTAGTTATGGTCGGATTCAATACTATCTCCAACATGTGCATAACCCTTGGTCCTTCGATCTATCTGAAAAAGAAGGTATTGGTATATGACGGAGAAGATGTCGATCTCTGGCGACATTCCATCCTTGCCGGGTCCTGTTGCGAACAGCTGGCATTCTTCGCGAGGCAGGAGATGATCGAGGTTGCCTATACAGCAGGGTTGCTTCACGATATAGGTAAACTCGTCCTTGCCGAATGCGACAGGGGGCTTCTGCAGAAGGTCGTAGACCAGGTCGCAGAAGGATTGTCACATGTCGATGCCGAGGAAAAAGTTCTCGGAATGCATCACGGGATGATCGGGAGCAGGTTGCTGAGAAAGTGGAAATTCCCGGGAAGCCTCACCGACGCGGTCAAGTATCATCATATTCCCAAAAAAACCGGTAAAAACAAGGATCTTACAGAGATCACATACCTGGGAAACCTTATCGCCAAGCTGGCAGACGATCAGCGCAGGGGACCAACGATCGAGGATGTGGCAAGGGATCGAGTGTCCAGACGGTTCCAGCTCGATGAACCGCAGATCAGGTTCATCATACAGAAAGCCCGCAAACAGGTAGAGGAGACCGAAGCTTCCCTCAATACCGCGGCAGCCACGACAGTATGAAGGAGCGGTCTTATCTCGTATGCGCCTTTTCGCTTAACCTCTGGTCCACGGGATGATCGCGATCGATCATCCGCCTTGCGTAAGTTCCGAGACGATCCTCCAGTATGGGTCTGATTTTGGATGCTCCAGGGGAATCGTCCTGTCATCTTCGATGATATTCATTCCTTCGCTCTCTTCGACGACCTCGCCGACGATCGAACATTCTATTCCCTCGGCGTTCATGGCGGAGACTACTTCAAGAGCTTCGGTCGGAGCTACGATAGCGATCAGCGTTCCTTCGCTTATCGCGCAGAATGGATCGAAATCGAAAAGCCTGGCAGTCTTCGCGACGACGGGAAGGACAGGAATCGATTTTTTGTCGATCCGCAAACCAAATCCGCCGGCCCTCGCCATTTCGTAAAGTCCTCCCCACACTCCGCATTCGGTGGCGTCGTGCATCGCGTGGACCCCGCCGAAGCGCCGAGCGATGATACAATCGTCCATTACCGACATCTGGTAGAAGATGTTTTCAGCCTCTTTCCTGAACTGATCCCCTCCCGCATCTATGAAATGCTGGGGGAATCCTACGGCGAGAAGGCCTGTCGCTTCAATAGCGGCACCCTTCGTAATGAGTACCCTGTCCCCGGTCTTTACGAGATGTGGCCCTCTTAGCTCCGATTCAGGACCTTCGGCGATAGTGGTTGCGCCACCGACCATCGGGAAATTGCAACCGGTGTATCTGGCGGTGTGACCGGTGAGTACGGTTATGCCGTACCTGCAGGATTCATCATGCACGACCTGCCAGAGTTCTTCAAGTTGCGCCTCGGTCGTCGAGGGTGGAAGGTTGAGATCGATAGTCAGATATTTCGGCGTCAGGCCGGAAACCGCGACATCACAGAAGACAATATGAAAGGCGAACCATGCAGCCCTGGAAAAGCCGTATTCGGGCATTATAAAAAATGGATCAGAAGACATGGCCAGGCACCTGTCCCCGATCCTTATCACTCCGTAATCAACGCCATGGCGCGGACCGATCAGTACCGATTCGTCCCTGACGCCAAGCCGGGGATAGATGACTCGATCGAAGAATTCGGGATGTATCTTGCCGAGATCGGGCAGTTTCTCTTCTGACATATCTTCTCCCTTCGCAGGAATTACCCTGATCAGGTTCGTCCCCTCATCGGGGGAGAGGGTCTCCCGGTACCTCCGGGACTCTCAGCCCTGGTCCCCGCGTTCTTTTGCCTGGACGCGAGAAAGGGCTCCCCTGAATCGAACAGGATGATAATATATGAGATACGATATAGCCGTCAACTGTTGAAAAAAGGCTTGACATACTTCAGCTAATTACGCAGAATGCGTTATGCAAGGAGCGTAATATGGTAAATCCCTTCAAGTATGGTGGCGTCGTAGGTAATGGTTCATTCTGCAACCGCGTCAAAGAGATCGCAGATCTCAAAAGGGCAATGGAGAATGGCGACAGGCTGTTTATCTATTCGGAACGTCGCCTGGGAAAAACCTCACTGGTGAAACGTGCCCTTCAGGATCTCCCCGGATCTCAGATCGTCGGCGCGTACATAGATCTGTGGCCCACCGACGGAGAGGCTTCATTCGCTATAGCTGTCGCCAAGGCGATCACGGAGAGCCTCTCTGGTACGGCCGATAAAATGCTCGAAGTCGCGCAGCGGTTTTTCAGCAGGTTGCTTCCAGCAATTACCTCGGATTCAGAGGGCAGGCCTCAGGTCACCTTTTCTTTTCGAGAGAGCGGAAACGAACTACCTGACCTGGATGAGGTCTTGCGGGCACCGAGGCTGATCGCCGAAAAAAGAAAACGCCGGGTAGTACTGGTTTTCGATGAATTTCAGCGAATCCTCGAGTATGGTTCTGATAAGGCTGAGCGGACTCTCAGGAGCGCGATTCAGGATCAGAGCGGAGTGTCGTTTATTTTTCTGGGCAGCAAGAAGCATTTGATCCAGAAGATGTTTCTCGATCAAAACCGTCCACTTTACAGATCAGGGGGTCATTATCCTATCGGGCCGATAGATCTTGAATCGTGGAAACCTTTTATCCGGAATCATTTTCAGTCGAGTGGAAAATCTATCGAAGATTCCTATATCACGATGATCTGCGAACATACCGGAGGCCATCCATTTTACACGCAGCACCTCTGCCACGCCGTATGGGAATTATGCGAACAGGATTCCGGCGTGACTGAAAGTATGATAGAACTCGCGATAGCTCTTCTGCTTGAAAGGGAGAATTACGCCTATACATCTTTATGGGATTCATTCGGTCTGAATCATCGCCGGATTTTGAAAGGACTTGCTGTCGAATCTCCGGGACCTGAGATTTTTGGAACGGTGTTTATTACGAAGTATAATCTCAGTACGCCTTCTTCCGTGCAGAGGGCGGTCAATAACCTGTTGGCGCGCGATGTGATCGATCGGGATGGAAACAGGTTTTTCATAAGCGACCGGTTTTTTAAGATATGGATCAGGAGAGGTTCTTAAATTGGGAGAGAGGATATGATCAATACGAGAACAAAAAAGGGAGATCACGGGTCATCGAAGACAAATCGTATGACCTGTATAATTATATCAGCCATTTTTCTGCTCGCAGGTTCGGCAGCGATTCTCAGGGCGGAATCCTTCCGCCTTGTATTCATGAGCGATATACACCTGATGCCTGAATTGAATGGAACAGGAGGGTTCCGGGCTGCGATCGAGAGGATCAACCAGCTCGACCCCGACCTTGTAATAACGGGAGGCGACCTTATTTACGACGCCCTCGAAGTCGATCAATCCAGGGCCGGGTATCTTTACGATCTCTATATCGAGATGCGCGGGGGTATCGAAGCCCCCGTCTATGACGTGATCGGAAATCATGAGATCTTCGGCCTCTACCCGGCAAGCGGTGTCGATTCGGGGCATCCCCTGTATGGAAAGAAGATGTTCATGGAAAAGATCGGCGGCGGATCGACGTACCGGTCGTTCGATTTCAGGGGATGGCATTTTATCCTTCTCGATACGATAGAATTCCGGGTTGACAGAAGGTATTTCGGTTTTGTCGGGAAAAAACAGCTCGAATGGATAGCTCGCGATCTTGAAAAAACAGGGAGGGACAAGCCGATCATCCTCGCTGGGCATATTCCGCTCGTCACAGCTTTCAGGCAGATAAAAGAAGGGGCGGCGTCGATCTCTCCCCCGGCAGAAGTCGTGGTGAACTCTCACGAAGTCCTCGCGCTCTTCGATCGTTATAACCTCAAGCTCGTATTGCAGGGACATCTGCACATCGTCGAACAGATAGCGATCAGGGGGACGCACTTCGTCACCGGAGGAGCTGTCAGCGGCGCCTGGTGGAAAGGGCCATACGAAGGATTTCCTGAAGGATTTGTCGTAATTGACATCGATGGAGAGAAGTACGACTATTTTTATGAATCATTCGGGTGGAAAGCCAGGAATTGAGACTGCAGCCGCTATCTCTGCCTCCTGCCGGTGACATTCCTATACGATCGGCGATCTCAGAACGGGAGTATAAAAATGAAAAGGTCCATTGCCGCGCTCATCACGATCTTATTCTTCGCCTCTCCGACATATTCGGGCCCCATGGTCTGGCAAGTGGTCTCGGGCGGAGACACTGTTTATATCGGCGGGACTGTCCATATGCTGCGCGAGAGCGATTATCCCCTGCCGGAAGAGTACGACAGGGCTTATCTCGATTCCGATATCCTCGTTCTGGAAACGGATCTCGGCAGGCTCAACGATCCTGCCGTTATCGAAATGATCTTGTCCAAAGGGTCTTTCAGCGAGGGAGAAAGTCTCGAAAAGATACTTTCGGATGAAGCATTCGCCGAGCTCAGATTATACTGCGATGCTTCCGGGTTGCCTGTCGCCGCTCTGAACAGCCTGAAACCGTCACTTGCCGCGACTGTCCTTCTCGGAATGGAACTTCAGAAGCTGGGGATCGACCAGGATGGGATCGATCTCTTCTACCAGAAGAAGGCGGGGTCGGAAGGAAAAACTGTAAAAGGGCTCGAATCGATCGAGGACCAGGTAGACTATCTTCTTTCCATGGGGGAAGGGTACGAGGACGAGTTTATGATCCATACGATCGAGGAGTTGAAAAAGACTCCCGAGATGATCGGAGTCCTTATAGATTCGTGGAAGAGCGGGGACGAAGAGACAATCGACAGCCTGCTTGTAGAAAGCATAAGGAAAGAATACCCCGGGCTGTATGAGACTCTTATAGTCGAGAGGAACAGAAAATGGCTTCCACAGATAAAAGATCTCTTCGATTCGGAAGAGAAGGAATTGATCCTGGTCGGTTCCGCTCACCTTATCGGCGAGGAAGGAATTATAAGGAGACTTGAAGAGATGGGTTGTGTCGTTATCAGATACGGATTGGAATAAAGAATGTCCCGGCAGTGAAGGCGCTGTTTTAGAGTTGACTGCCAGGTTTTCATCAAAGATACTGGAGCAGAATTGTTTCTCTTGTATCATGACGGATCTCAGGGAAAGTGAGGGATTATGCTGAAATCGATAATGACCGCGATCCTGGTTGTCATCAGCGCCGTATCGTTGAAAGCGGAGACCTGTATCAGGATGAAAGATCACACTGACGCAAGCTATCATCACGGGACGATCGATCCTGCGGTCGACAGTGAGAGCGAGCTGTGGATAGGGGAAGGACGGATAGCTTCGATAAGCGATAATTATCATCTTATCCTTGATCTTTCTTCGAATATTTTGACCATCATGCAGATGAGTGACAGTACGTACGTTGAGACAGAATTACCGCTCGACATGGCAAAGGTCGTATCTCCCGAGAGGATGCAGCGCCTGGCGATGTATCCCACGAAGGGGGAAGTTAAACCTGCCGGGAAAACGAAAAAGATCGACGGTCGCGAGTGCCTCTGCTACAACCTTGTGTCATGGATCGATTACAGGGGGACGCGCTACAGGGAGACCGAGATCAGTTCGTGGTTCACCACCGATCTTCCGTTCGATCCAGCGGTTCTTGAGAAATATCATGATACCGTCTACAGGATGAACAATCTCAGCGACGATTACAGGGAAGCAAGAATGGCCGCCAAAGGTCTTGAAATCTTTTCGGAATCGACCCAGTACGCGGAGGGGCAGGCCAGGAAAGGAATTTCCGAAGTAGCGGGAATCGAGGAAAAGGATCCGCCGGAGAATGTATATACAGTCCCCGGCTGGTTTAAAAAGAGTGATTTTCTCAGTTTCAGATGATCGGGAAAAGATCAATTAGGGAGACAGGCAAAACAACTGCCCGAAGGGGTCTGGAGGTCAGCAATGGAGAAGAAAGAATTAAAGACAGGGCGAAGAGATTTTATCAGGGTGGGGATCGCCGGAATAGCTGGAGCCGCTCTGGCCCCCGCGCTCCTCGGCGCTCAGGAAGAGAAAAAAGAGAATAAAAAGAAAAAGCTCGTTTACAGGACTCTTGGAAGAACGGGAATAAAAGTGCCGATCGTAAGTATCGGCGCCCAGGCCCAGGATGCGGCGATATTCAGCGCCGCTCTCGACGCCGGGCTTACCCATTTCGACACGGCCAATACGTACGGTAACGGAGAGCATGAAAAGGTCGTCGGCGAGGTCATCAAGGGGAGGCCGAGAGATTCCTATATGATCAGCACGAAGGTCTATCTTCCGATCGATCAGAAAACGGGATCGTTCAAGAAGGAAGCGACGACCGAGGCGTTCATAGAGACTTTTGAAGGCAGCCTGGAAAGGCTCGGAGTCGATTACGTGGAAGTCCTTCACGCCCACGCGCTGGCAAGCAGGGAAGCGGTCCTTTACGAACCGGTCCTGAAGGCCTTCGAAAAACTCAAGAAGGACGGCAGGATCCTCGCGTCAGGGGTATCGGTCCACACGAACGAAGTAGAGGTCATAGACGCAATGATCGAAAGCGGTTCCTACGATGTCGTCTTGACCGCCTATAACTTCCGTCAGCCTCACTGGAAAGAAGTGAAAAAAGCTATTGCCAGGGCGGCAAAGAAAGGGATCGGCGTAGTCGCGATGAAGACCCAGGCGGGAGTCTACTGGGACAAGGAACGCACGAAGATGATCAACATGAAAGCGGCGCTGAAGTGGGTCCTGAGCGATGAGAACGTGCATACCTCTATCCCCGGTTTTACCACTTTCGAACAGCTTGAAGAAGATATTTCCGTTATGGCCGATCTAAAGATGAGCGCGCAGGAGAAAAAAGATCTCGAGCTCGGGTCCGCTGCCGGCTATCAGGGCCTCTACTGTGACCAGTGCGGAAGATGTATCGACCAGTGCAGAAATCACATCGATATTCCATCGATGATGAGAAGTTACATGTACGCGTATGGATACAGGAACCTCTCCAAGGCGAAGGAGACTATCAGGCCGGTCCTTAAGGAGAGCGGTCTCTGCGGCGGCTGCGCGTCATGCAGCGTCGACTGCCGGATGGGTTTCGACGTAAAAGGGAAGATATCAGATATCGCGAGACTCGGCGATGTTCCGGACGATTTCCTCGCGTAGATAAACGATCAGTCCCTCCCGGGAGATGACTGGCATCTCCGCTTATTTTTAAAGGCGAGCTGGTCCGGACGCGTGACCGGCTCGCCGCGGTTCTTGACAGGAAGCGCTCTGATAATTAGATTTTAATATCAAGGGATGATTTTTCAACAAAGATTCCACCGTACCCGGAAAACCCCGCGCAGGACGAAAATCGTCCGGACCGGGTCCTTCTGGCTATCCCCGCAACCGGGGGGCTGCCGGAATTTTTGTCCCTGCCACAAAAAAAATCGAAGGAGGGGAACACTGGAGTGATTTTTCCGGTCTAATATGCGAGATGAAAAATGACAGCATGGATCGTCTCGCCGGTTCATGCCAGGAGAAACGAAAGGAGCAATCATGAGACATCACTCAATCCAATCGAAGGCCGCAGCATACATAACCGCCGCGATTTTGATCGTTGCAACCCTGACAGGAGGAATCAACCGCGCGCTGACGCCGATTCTTCTGGCCGGCGCGCAGACCGGAAAGATAAGCGGCACGGTGGTCGAAAATAAGACCGGTAAACCGCTTCCCTACGCCAACGTTATAATCGTGGGAACTAAGTACGGAGCGATGACCCTGGAGGACGGCTCGTTCCTGATCGCAGCTGTCCCAGCGGGCAGGTACACAGTCAAGGTGATGATGATGGGTTACAGGATCGAGGAGAAAAAGGAAGTCGAAGTAGTCGCCGGTAAGACGGTAAAGATCGAATTTAGACTGCAAGAGGAAATTGTCGGCCAGACCCAGGAAATCATTGTCGGCGGTGAGATGAAAATGGTCGAAGTAAAGGACAGTGACCGCCAGTTTTTCGGAAAACCGACCAAGGATATGGCTCTTGGCGGAGGGATCATCCGAAGACCGTACCCTCCCGCGGAATATAATACTGAAGAGTACGAACATATCAACGACAACAGGTTCCTTGGCGTGATCGCCAATCCCCTTTCCACATTCTCCATCGACGTCGATGTCGCTTCTTATGCCAATATGAGAAGGTTCATCAATAACAACCAGTATCCGTACAAGGACGCGATCAGGATAGAGGAACTGATCAACTATTTCGATTACGACTATGAAAAACCCGGAAAAGGAGAACCTTTTTCGATAAATTTGGAGCTTTCCGAGTGTCCGTGGAACAGAGACCACAGGCTTGTGCACATAGGTCTTCGCGGAGAAGAGCTCGATGAAAAAGACAGAAGGCCGAGCAACCTGGTTTTTCTTCTCGACGTGTCGGGTTCGATGGATCAACCGAGCAAGCTTCCCCTTTTGAAGGATGCTTTCAGGCTTCTCGTCAATCAACTCGGGCAGGACGACCAGGTGGCGATAGTCGTCTATGCCGGCACGGCCGGGCTGGTTCTTCCATCGACGAGAGGATCGCAAAAGGAGAAGATCCTTGAAGCTCTCGACAGGCTGCGGGCCGGGGGATCGACGGCGGGGGGAGAGGGGATCAGGCTTGCTTATGAAGTGGCCAGGGAGAATCTCATAAAGGATGGAAACAACAGGATTATCCTCGCTACCGACGGCGATTTTAACGTCGGGATATCGAGTTCGTCGGAGCTGATAGAATTCATCGAAAAGAAACGCGATGACGGGATCTTTCTCACGGTGCTCGGTTTCGGAATGGGAAATTACAAGGATCACAGGCTCGAACAGCTCGCCGACAAGGGTAACGGCAACCACGCCTACATAGACAACATCATGGAGGCGAAGAAGGTCCTCGTCAATGATATCACCGCGACTCTCTATACGATCGCCAAAGACGTGAAGATCCAGGTTGAATTCAATCCGGCCAAGGTCGCTGAGTACAGGCTGATAGGGTATGAGAACAGGATGCTTGAAACAGAGGATTTCGAGGATGACACGAAGGATGCCGGTGAGATCGGCGCGGGACATACAGTCACTGCCCTCTATGAGATCGTGCCTGGACCGGACGGAGAGGGCGAGATCGAGGATAACCTGAAGTACCAGGACGTGGTGATCAGCAAAAATGCGAAAAAATCCGGCGAACTGCTTACTGTAAACATCAGGTACAAGGAGCCTCTGGGCGACAAGAGCAGATTGATCAGCAAAGTCCTTAAAGATGATCCCGTCTCGCTCGGAAGATCTTCAAATAACTTCAGGTTCTCCGCCGCCGTCGCGATGTTCGGTATGATACTGAGGGAGTCTGAGTATCGTGGATCGGCCGACCTTGATTCTGTCCTGGAACTTGCCAGGGGCGCCAAGGGGGATGACAGGTACGAGTACAGATCGGAGTTCATCCGGCTGGTAAATCTCGCCAAAGTGATAGCTGAACTTCGCGATGACGGCAGCAAACCGGAAACAGGAGAAAAGAATAAATAGATTTGCCCCGGGAGCAGAAGCAGTGTTATAAAACATCGTAAGGGGACAGGCATAGGATAAAAGGTAAGGACACGCTGCCGGCAGGAGTGGAAAATGGATGACAGGATAAGGGTGCTTTTTATCTGCACTGGAAATTCATGCAGGAGCCAGATGGCTGAAGGGTGGACGAGGCATCTATGGGCAGGCCACATAGATGCCTTTTCCGCCGGGCTTGAGACTCACGGGCTGAACCGCTATGCCGTCGAAGTGATGGCCGAAGCGGGAGTCGATATTTCGGATCAGGAAAGTACTGAAATCACGGAATATCTCTCCGAAAAGTTCGATTACGTGATCACAGTCTGCTCCGACGCGGAAAAGAACTGTCCTGTTTTTCCATCGAGGATCCGTCTTATCCACAGAGGTTTCGACGATCCTCCTCTCCTCGCCGCGGGGGAGACGGAAAAAGAAAAGATCCTTTTTCATTACAGAAGAGTAAGGGACGAGATACGATCTTTTATTGAGAAGCTTCCTTCGGAGTTGGATGACCGGTGACCTTTTTATGAGGACGCCCCTGATGAAAACTGGCATTTTCGCTTCTGACCGATCGTAGCGGTTGACATTATCACGAAAACATATCAGTATCCTCACATGGAATCAGGGTTCGACAGATCGAGAGCTTCACAGACACTTCTGACAGTAGCCGCCTTCGTAGTGGTAGTCGCGGGGCTGCGCGCGTCATCGCAGATAGTCGTTCCTTTCCTGCTCGCCGCTTTCATATCGATAATATGTTCAGCACCTCTTTTCTGGATGAGGGACAGGGGTATCCACGCGTGGATCGCGATTGTCGTCATAATAGCCGGAGCGATCTTCGCCGGGTTCATAATCGCAAGCCTTCTTGGCAGCTCGATAGATGATTTTTCGACTAACATCCCCAAATACGGGACGGCTCTTAATGATCAGTACGGAAATCTTTTGAAATGGCTTGAAAGCAGGGGAATGGATATATCGAATCTCGAACTTGTCGAAGTATTCAATCCCCAGAAAGCGATGCAGCTTGTCGGGAAACTCTTCAACAGTCTCGGAGAAGTCCTGACCAACGGGCTTCTGATTATCCTGACGGTGATATTCATGCTTCTCGAAGCCTCAAGTATACCGGCAAAACTTCATTCAGTCTTCCGAAATCCCGATGATTCCATCGCCCAGCTGGGAAGGATAACATCGAATATAAAGAATTATCTGGCGATCAAGACTGTCATCAGTCTGATAACCGGAGTGCTGGTCGCCGTGATGCTTTCGATCTTTCAGGTCGATTATCCGCTGCTCTGGGGACTTCTCGCCTTTCTTCTCAACTATGTTCCCAATATCGGGTCGATAATAGCGGCGATACCTCCGGTCCTGCTGGCTCTAATCCAGTACGGAGTTGGGAGGGCTTCGGGAGTAGCGATCGTTTTTCTTCTTATCAACCTCATAATGGGCAATCTTGTCGAACCGAGATTCATGGGTAAAGGACTTGGCCTCTCGACTCTGGTAGTATTCCTTTCCCTTATTTTCTGGGGGTGGGTCCTCGGACCGGTCGGAATGCTTCTGTCAGTAGTCCTGACCGTGACGATGAAGATCGTCCTGGAGAGCCGTGAAGACACGCGGTGGATAGCGGTACTGCTCGGTTCACATCTTCCGCCCGGACCGAGCGGGTCGGGTGATAAAAAAGCGGATTGACAAGTCAAGTCAGGGAGTAATCCGTCAGAGATAGAACTCTTGCGCGAAGCGGCGGGTCTTCCACGGAGATTATCATTACATATCGAGTTTCTCCCGCGACTCACTGATTATAGCTTTGATCGCGGGAAACTCTCCCGACTCGTCGACGCTTTCCTCGAGCAGGTCGATACCGCGCGGCACAGATTCGAGAAAATGTTTTTTCTTTTTTACAAATCCAAGAAAAGCGAAAGCGGCAAGGGCCTGCAGATTACGCTGGATCGCTGCGATGATGAATTTGTCTCTGTAAGCTTCAAAAGAGAGGTCTCCTACCGCTCCCGTCTCGGTCAACCTGTAGTAGAACTCCAATAGGAGGGTCTTTCTTGTTCCGGGCGGCACGGGATGGTAGGGATCTTTCAGGATCGAGGCGGCATCATATATTCCAGGTCCACGGTGAGCTGTCTGAAAATCGATCAACCGCGCTTCGCCTCCTTTTATCATGATGTTCCTGCTCTGAAAATCCCTGTGCATAAAGACCAGGGGTTCGGAGGCCAGCTCTCTGGCGAGCCTCCGGCGCTCAGCTTCCCATCCCTTCGGGATCGAAGAGGAGAAGAACCTTCCAAGAAATTCTCTTTCGAAGTATTCCGTTTCACCGAGCAGTTTTTCCTCGTTGAAGACCGTTTCGGAGAGCATCCCTGTCTCCGCCATCATTTTTTTCACCGAGGTCTGGAACCTGAAAAGGATCTCCATCGACTCGCGGTAGAAGGAAAGTTCAGTTTCGCTGCTGGCTCCTTCAAGCGCGTCTTCAAGATGGAGTGAGCCGAGATCCTCCATCAAAAGGATGCCGGCGCCATGATCGAATGCGTAGAATTCGGGAACGGCGATCCCGTTTTTTCTCAGGAAATCCCCGATCGCGATATAGCGTGAAAATTCATCCGGCCCGCCAGATTGTATCATCGCTACTATGCTTCGCCTGTCATCCTTTATTCTGAGAAAAAACCTGTCTGAGCCGCCTCCGGCTATGATGTCGAAAGTCGAATCGAGGGAAAAAGGGCCACCAGGAAGCCCGCCTGTCAACCGGATCGCAGTCTGGAGATACTGATTGATGATATTTTCCATATCTTTCATTGCTCTTTCATCTCTCCTCCCGGGAAGACGATAGTCCTTTCGAGTTTTATTCCATCGCCGATAACTGAATCCTCAAGGAGGACGCAATCGATCAGCGTGCAACCTTTTCCGATCGTGACATTCTGACCGATCTCAAGAAAACCCTTCCAACGCGTGTCGGGGGGAATGAAAGAACCTCTGCCGGCGTGGAGCGGCAGGGGGGGCGGTTTGAGCAGGGGTGAGAAAAGATCCCTATGAATAAGGATCCTTCGGTGCAGATCGAGGTAGGAAGAGCACGTCCCCGTCTCGCCCCAGGAGAATCCCGATTTTTCCTGAACGACAAATCCTGCTACTGCTCCAGGCTTCTCCTTTATTATAGTCTTCAGGACCTCTATCAGGCTTGTTTTTTCTCCATGGGGGAAATATCCGATCGCTTCCCTCGATATGACCGACATCCCCGTGTAGCCAAAATACCCACCGGGAGCACTCTCATCGGGGCCCAGGGGAGCGAACGACAGGACGGACCGATCAGCGCCACAATGAACGTGAAGCGGCGGACGGTGAGATACGGGAAGTGACAGGTCTTCTCCGGTAAGGATCATCGTAAAAAGGGCTTTTCTCTCAATGTGGTACCTGATGGCCGGCTGAAAAGGGATATTGGTCAATATATCGGAATTTGTAAGAAGAATGAGTTCCTCGTCGCCGAGAGAGAGCGCCATATTACCGATTCCGCCTCCCGTATCAAGCAGGGTCTTCTCGCGGTGGAGGGTCATCGGCCATTTTTCTTTCTTAACTATCTTTTCGATATCATCGGCAAGGTGATGAATATTGACGTGGAGGACAGATGCTCCCGCTGAAGAGAGTTTTTCAGCGTTGATGGCGATCATTGGAACTCCGAGCACGGGCAATAGCGGTTTTGGGATGAAGGAAGTAATAGACCTCATCCTCTTTCCGAACCCCGCTGCCAGGATCATTCCAGCGATCTTCAACGTTTTTTTCCCCATATCACACTTTCACCGGAAATACCCGCTAGAACCGCTTCGTTTTTTCCCCTGGCATCTCTTATTCGTACAAAAGGAATTCTCTTCTAGCCGCGAGAAAATCGTTCTCATCGTTTTTCCATGAGTCGAAAAGGTCATTCATGTCAGACTTCATATCTATCGCCAGCCTCAGATCAGGACCGCCGGAGATGATGTCTACCGGCATATGCGAATCGTCGTATTCATATGGCGGCAAGAGCCATTCGAAATCATCCCCGAAGAGATCCGAGATCGTTCTGATCAGGATGGCGGCAGTTCTGAAAGGTCTGAAGAGCTCCCGGCTGGTCACATGGAGCTGGATCCCCTGGCATAGTCTGCCAGCATATTTATCCCACGCGGGTGAAAATTCCAGTGGGCGAAATGCCACACCTTCATGGTGAGATCTTTCCAGAGCGGAAAGAAGCCTGGCCGAATCTATCCAGGGCGCGCCGATTATCTCGAAAGGCCGGGTCGTGCCGCGTCCTTCCGATATATTCGTTCCTTCCAGCAGCACCATTCCGGGATATACGATCGCAGTTTCGAGGGTCGGCATATTCGGAGAGGGCAGGACCCAAGGCAGCCCCGTCCCGTCAAAATACAGGTCTCTCTTCCACTCTTCCAGGGCGATGACTTTGATCTGGCCGCTCAGTCCGCGCAGATGGCTTATCATAAGGAGAGCTTCACCGATCGTCAATCCGTGTCTGGCGGGGAGCTGGTGCATACCGACAAAAGAGAAATACTCTTCTCTCAGTACCGGCCCCTCCACGACAGAACCTCCTATCGGATCAGGCCTGTCCAGGATCAGCACTTCTACTCCCAGGCGTGAACACTCCTCTATCATCATCAGCGCGGTCCAGATGTACGTATACTGGCGCGCGCCGATATCGGGCAGGTCTATCACGACCATATCGATTCCCGAAAGGTCCCCGGGCGCAGGTTTCCTCGTCTTACCGTAAAGGGAGTGGACGGGAATCCCGTAAATGGGGTGGATATATCCTTCCCATTCTATCATGTTGGCTTGCGTATCACCGCGGAAGCCGTGTTGCGGACCAAAAATAGCATTAAGGCCGATCCCGTTTTCAAGCAGTATCCTGGCGACGTGGACCAGGCGGGACGAGACAGAAGCGGGATTGGCAAGCAGGGCTATCCTCCGTCCCCTGAGAGAATCGCACGAGCCATCGGCAAGTATGTCGCAGCCGGTTTTGACCAATTTCGTCTCTTCCGATAATCTTGCAGCGCCGGGGCGCCGCGGATGATCTCGATATCCCCGTACTGACCTATCAGGACCAGGGGGGCAGCTTTTGCCGGGACAGGACGACACGGGTTTCCCGGCCCGATTGCGAACATAATAAACGTTTCAGTCATTTATGCCAAGGAAATGATCGACACCACCCGCGCCCGCGCTCAAAGGAGGCCGCCGGAGTCCGGAAGACTGCCGTTACACCCCGATCCCTGGCAGTTCACTTTAAGCGGTGGAGGGGGTGAAAGTGCGGCAGAAGAAGAGCTTTTTCCTTTGTTTAAATGACAGGCTGATATAATATTCGACAGAGAACGTTTTTGCGGAATGCCAAGGATGGTGAATCAATGAAAAAAGGCAGAGTCATGAAGATATCGATATCGCTCGCGCTCGCGGCAGTAATCTTTCTGTCATCCTATTCATGTACCGAGAGCAGGGACGCCGCGCAGCGCGGAGGAACGCTGATAATCGGGGAGACGAGCGCTTACGAATCCCTCAATCCGATGCAGACGACCGATTCGCACGCAAGGGATATCTATCAGCAGCTTTTTCTTCTGCTTCTCAAAGAGAATTCCGATCTTCTGACCTTCTCTCCTCGGCTGGCTGAATCATGGGAATTTTCCGGGGACCGCTCGAAGCTGACATTTCATCTCAGAGATGGTGTCTTCTGGAGTGATGGGGTGAAAGTCACGGCGCACGATGTGAAAGCCACCTACCAGCTCCAGATAGATCCATCTGCCGTATGGAGTGGAAGGCATCTTAAGAAATACATAGACAGCGTACAGGTCATAGACGATCTTACCGTTGTATATCATTTCAATCATATCTATCCGTACCAGATCATGGATGTCAACGACGGACCTATACTCCCTAAACATTTCATAGAGAAATACCAGCCAGCGATGATAGGGGCGGTTCCCGTAGAGGAGTTTCCCGTCAATGGTCCGTTCAGGATCGAGAAATGGGACAAGGGACAGTCTCTGACACTTGTACCTAATGAAAGTTATTACGAGAGAGGAAAACCTTATCTCAGCAAAGTGATCTTCAAGATCATTCCTGACCAGATGACCCTTATCACCCAGCTCAGGGCTGGAGAGATCGACTGCATGGAAACGGCGCCTCCGGCGGAAGTGGAGATGCTCAGAAGCAAGTATCCCGATCTCAGGATCATCGAGTATGACGGAAGAGGGTACGTATACATAGGATGGAACGGCGCCAGACCTCCATTCGACAACGTGAAAGTAAGGAGAGCGTTGAGCCACGCCATCGACAGGAAGATGATAATAGACAATCTTTATTACGGCCTCGCGAAGGAATGTATAGGCCCGTTCCCTCCGGTCATATGGGCCTACGACCCCGATATCGAACCAATACCTCATGATCCCGTAAAAGCATCGAGGATACTGGCCGAAGAGGGATTCAAAGATACGGATGGTGACGGCTATCTCGAAAAGGATGGCAGGCGTTTTGAGTTCGAACTGCTCACGAATCAGGGAAACCAGATTCGCGCAGATATCCAGATCATGGTACAGGAGCAGTTGAAAAAAATAGGGGTAAAGGTGATTCCCGTAACGATGGAATGGACCGTGATGCTCTCAAAGCACAAAGCGGCTGATTTTGACGCCATCATCAGCGCGTGGAGCGCGAGCACAAAAGCTGATCTTTCTCCGATATGGTCTTGTGAGGCGAGGAAAGAAGGCGGGTACAACAGGGTTGAATATTGCAATCCCGTTGTCGACAGCCTCAACGCCCTTGCCTGTTCCAAGTTCGATTTCGACGAAGCAAGGCCTCTTTTTTATAAAGCGCAGAGGATGATCTATGACGAGCAGCCGTATACTTTTCTATATGTAAGGTCTGAGTTGCTTATATTGCACAAGAGGTTCAGGGACGCTGAACCTGACGCCATAAGCAGTTTTCATAACCTGCATGAATGGTGGATCGAAGGGGAAAAAAGGCCAGGAAACTGATTGAGATCGGCCGCTGGCGCACTGGCACCGTGACAAGGGCGGCATTGAGAGGCGACTGAATGGTACATGATATAGCTATCGCGGCGCTGATAAGCGCGATCGCGGCGCAGATACTTAAGCCATTTATCGATCTGATTCAGAAAAAAGGATTTCATTTTTTCCGTATGTTCGATTCGGGGGGAATGCCTTCTTCTCATACTTCCACCGTGACTACGCTGACCACGGGAGTCGCCGTCTACCAGGGAGTCGGTTCACCCCTTTTCGGGATATCCGTCGTATTCAGCCTGTATTTTATTTTCGAAGCTACCGGGTTGAGACAGGAAGTAGGGAACCAGGCCAGGGTACTCAATGAGATCATCGAAAAGGTGAGAGAGACGCATCATCTCAACGCCGAAGAACTGCAGGAACTGATAGGCCATACCTGGGGTGAGGTGATAGGCGGATTCATAGTCGGCATTCTGGTGGCGCTTCTCTATTATTAAAAAGGCGTCTGGTTGAGTGCCGAACGCTTTATTACTCACTGATTAGGCAAAAAACCCTTGACACGATTCTGATTGATGACCGAAAATGCAGGTGGAGTATATGTTTGCGGCAGAATCTACTTCTGTTCAGGGGGTGAAGGACGGGCTGGTGGAGAAGATGAGACATATGGTTTATCAGCGGACACGAAAGATAATATCTGATATAGAATCATATAGAATGCACCGAAATGATCTCTTCTGCCGGATCGATTACGATTGATCCGGTTTTGGTATCAGCACCGATGCGCATCATTCGGCCGGTTTCACTGGAACAGGAGGATACGTAAATGCGAGCGGTATCGGTCATCAATCAAAAAGGTGGTTGCGGGAAGACCACCATTGCCATAAATCTCGCCGCCGCTTTCGGCGAGATCGGAAAGCGGGTCCTGCTTATTGACCTTGATCCTCAGTCACATGCTTCCCTTGGACTTGACGTCAGTTACCATGATGTCCAGTATACAACTTATGATCTTCTGAAAAACCCCAGGGTGATGGTCAAGGATGCTCTTTTTACTATCGACGACAACCTTGACGTAATTCCCTCATCTCCGATTCTCAGCGCCATCGAGCAGGAGCTTTCCGGCAAGCCCGGAAGGGAGATGAGGCTCGCGTCAAAACTTGTAAGACTCAACGGAGATTATGACTATATCGTTATCGATTCTCCTCCAAATGTGGGATTGCTGACTTTCAATTCCCTGCTTGCTTCGGGAGAAGTGCTGATTCCAGTGGAACCGAGCTATTTTTCTCTGCAGGGTCTGTCGAGACTGATGGAGACTCTTGAAGTCCTCAAGAGCGAGACGAAACACAAGACGAATATCCATATAATCGTAAACAATATCGAGAAGAGGACGACATTTTCCCGAGATGTCGTTATGGAACTCGAGCGCGACCACGCCGGGATACTTCTCGATACGACGATCAGTCATTCGGTAAAATACAAGGAAGCGGCCCTCAGGGGTGTATCGATCTTTGAGATGCCCAGATCCGAAAGGTTGCAGTGGGAGTATCTATCCCTTGCGCGCGAACTCGAGGAGGATAAGACATCATCGTTTGAGGTTGAGAATATCAAGGACTGGATGGTAAAACTTAACGGTCCGAAAGTCGTTGAATCAGGCGTACTCTTTACGCTGAACGCTCCAAACGCGTCAAGCGTCAGCCTGACCGGAGAATTCACTAACTGGTCGCACGAGGGGATCCGGATGCTGAAGAGCGAAGACAACGAGACCTGGAAAATAATGATGAACCTCGATCCAGGCGATTACGAATACAGGTTTATTGTTGATGGAGTATGGATCAAGGATCCTAATAATGTGGACACCGTCCTGAACGAGTTCGGGCAGGAGAACTCCCTTCTGATCGTTTAGGTCAGTTATGGCAGATCAGCGGATGCCTGAAAGAAAAAGATCAAATCGAATTCAGGATGTCTCACATCTTTTCCTTTCGGGAAGATCCAGACCCGGGGAAAAGGAGAAACGGTCTTTCGAAAGCCTGATATATCTCTATGTATCAGGCGAGCCCTGTTACCGCGCTTATATTTCGGCCGGAATAGCGATGGCCGTATCTTCGGAGAATATACCGGTCACCCTTCTCGAATCAGGAGATTCGATGCCCAATGCCGGTTATTATTTTTCGCTTGAACCGGGAAAATACCTCTCGACGACAATGGGAAACGTCAAGGGTTTCAGGGAAAGAATCAATGACCACCTCAGGTATTCCTATGCCGCGCGACGCATAGACCTTCAGCAGTATTCAGATCCATTTTCCCTCCCGTCTGGTATACAGATGAAAATAGAAGCGTTCGGTTACGGGACTTCTTTTGATCGGGATGGTGCCATAAGGCGGATATCTTTTCTCCGCGCGGGAAAAAGCGGTGAAAGTGATCGATCGGACAGGGAAAGGACTGTTTTTGCCGTCTTTGATTTCGGCGAAGAGGACTCCACGATCGACCATATCGTCTCCGGGTTCATCAAAAAATATCCAGGGCAACCGGTTTTTCTGATAAGCCGGGAGGAAAGGACACCGAAGCCGGATCAGGGGGGAGATCTGCGTTATCTCGAGATACCCTCGAATTTCGGGGAGGATCTTGGCAGGCGTATACCTCCGGTCTCACCTTTTATAAAGGGGATCGCGATCAGTATTATCCAGTCGATCGCGTCGAACGACAGAAGAAAGAGAAGAGATGCAGTCATATAACAGCAGGATAAGGGAAGCCGCTGGGAACGGCGCCAGGATCAAACCGGCGAAGATCAGGGACCTCTACAATACTATATGCGATTACCTGATAAGGTCATCTCCCTCGATCGAAGTCGAGGCAGCTCTTTTCGAGACGAGATTTTCCGGACCAGGGGGAATGATGATAGTACTTTCCCCGTACAGCGAGATATTTACCGTATCTGTCGGAGAAAGTCCGAAATGCGAGATAAGGGTCTCGGATGAACAGAGCTTTTTTCAGGCCCTGGATCTTTCGATAAGTCATTTCCTGACATCAAGATCGAGATCATCATAGGATAAGACCGATCCTGCCGTCCACTGCGATATGTTCAGTCTGAAGAATTATCTTTCTTTTCTTATTGAAATTGATTATCAATTGGGTGAGACCTCCACCGGTTGATAAAGGTCGGGTCAATGAAAAGAAATATATTTATAACGATAACAGTCATTCTGCCCTTTTTGATTCTCAACTCCTGTATCTTCCAGAACGATCCGGTAAGGCCGAATATTCCTCCGACGATAGAATCGTTCAGCCCTCAGAGCAATGATACTGTCCTGTACGCGCCGACAGACATGGTGTCGTTCGATGTCTGGGCCAGCGACCTCGACGGGGACGAGTTGACATATGAATTTGTCGTCTCGACGATAAGTGGATCGGTCGTGGATTCGATGCTCAGTTCCTCGAATTCCGCTGATTTCTTCGCGATCAAGGGGGACAGGTATCACATCCAGGCAAGGGTCCGTGATGGTGGAGAACAGGTCTCGGTCAACTGGTATGTAGAGGTGATAGAAGACCTCAACGAACCACCGGTGATAAAATCATTCCTTCCCGACATGGAGTCTTTCTCGTGCCTGCTCATGAGGCCTGTCGAATTCAGGATATCAGCCCTCGACGAGAACCCGGAATATCTCAGGTACAAATTCCTCGTCAAGGGAGTCAACACGGATTACGAAAGCAAGTGGATAAAGAGTTCCTACATCTCCCACAGTTTCGTGGAAAACGGAGATTACCAGGTCACGGGAATAGTCTGGGACTGGGAGTATTCTGATTCAGTTTCATGGTCGGTGAACGTCACAGGGGATCCTGATACTGTCAATCCCGGGGTCATTAATGACCTTGAGGGATGGACCGGCGATCTGGCAGGTTCGATATTCCTTCAGTGGACCGCGCCCGGTGATGACGGGGACGATGGAATAGTATTCGGATACAAGATCAAGACTTCGACTGTCCCGATCATCACGGAAAGCGACTGGTCTGACGCTTCTTACAAATACGGGACTCCCGATCCCGGTCCGCCTGGAACGGTGGAGACGATGACGGCGTTCAACTGTTACCCGGGAACGAATCTTTATGTTACGGCTAGAGCGCTCGATGACTTTGGAAACCTCGGACCGATGGGCAACTGCATCAGCCTGCTCGTTCGTGGTTATGATATGGATGGACATGTCTACGATGCAGGTACGGGAGAAACAGCCGGTGATATGATGGTATCGGCGGGAATGCTTGTCGCCGATACAGATCCTTCCGGGTATTACTTCCTGAGCGATCTACCAAAATACGCCCAGGTCATCCGGATCCGCGATGAGGCGGAGCATGGCATACTGGGAGATTACTATGATTTTCTGAGTGAAATGGAAGAGATAAATGCCGATCTGACGATCGATTTCTATATGTTGCCGGCTTATCCCGTTGAATCGTGCGTAGAGGGCAGGTATGATGATTTTCTCATACTTCTTAAGGATATGACCGACACGGAAGGACTTCTGGAGCGTCCCACGGTGTATTACGGTTGGGACCACTGGCCCCTGACGATATATAATCCTCCCATGATCTACAATGATGTTGATATCCAGGAAGTAGCGCGTGGTTCGATGGCCTCCTGGGAGGATGGTACCGGTCTCGATCTGTTTACCGAGACAGCGTATCCCGAGGTCGCCGATGTCAAGATCGTCTATTACTACGATGGACAGCTTAAACATCATGTCGAGACTGTCGAGGAGAATCCGGACGGTACTCCGAAGAAGAAAGAGATCAGGATATACCTGCTGAATACCCTCTCTCCGATAGATCTGAAAGGGCATATGATATTCGCCCACGAGCTCGGGCATGTCGTCGGGCTCAAACACAGTCTCGATCCCGGCCACCTGATGATAGGGATGACGGCGCCGTATATTGATGATCCTTCGATAGACGAACTGCGCCTGCTGAAGGTCATCTATCACCTGCCCGCGATATTTGATTCAGACTGGTTTATCGCGGATTGAGGTATCTGCCGGGTTGATCAGGGAAATCCCCGGGCAGGGTTCCGGGAGAAGGCGCCTGACAGCCGATCGGAAGAGCGGGCTGGTATACATCATTTAAGACACGGGGCGCGCTGTACTCCCGGAATAGACCCTTTCCGGGGAAAAACGAACTTGTCAGATCAAAATCTCGGCCTCTGTTTCAAGAAGACCGGTATTAGCGTTCAACCACTTGTAATTCGAATAGACCGGCAGTTCCGGATCGATTTCTTCTCCATTGTCGAGAGCGTGGACGAGTTCGAATACGCCATTGGAGATCGATATCTCGGGTGTAAAATCCATCTCTTCACGGATCCTGGTAAAATCGATCCTGTAGTCCCGCTCGTCCGAGACCTGCTCGTCGGTCTCGAGTTCAGTGCCAGGGATGAGTTTCCGGATGATCTCGCCGACTTCCTTAATGGTGAGGTTCAGGTCTTCTCCACCGGTGTTATATATCTTGCCGGCGATCTTCTCCGGCCTTGATTCGACCGCTTTCCTGATTGCTCTGGCCGCGTCGGCGACGTGAAGAAGCGGTCTCCATTGGGCCCCGCCGAATATCCTGATCTTTCCATTCTTCCAGGCGTTTCCCGTAAGGGTGTTTACAACGAGATCGAAACGCGGTCTGCGGGAGAATCCGAAGAGTGTGGAAAACCTGAAGATACAGCATGCCGGCGAATGGCCCCCTCCAGTTTCGGCGAGGAGCAGTTTTTCGCTTTCTACCTTGCTTTCGGCATAGAGAGAGAGCGGCAGCAGTTCGGAATCTTCATTCAACAGGCTATTCTCGCCTTTACCGTAAGTGCTGCAGGTCGAGGCGTGAATTATTCTTTTTACTCCCTGTTTTTTCGCGATCCTGGCAATAGTACCAACTGCTTCAGTATTTATCTGCCGGGTCGCCGCCGGATTTATCCTGCATGCTTCGTCTCCCACGATGGCCGCGAGGTTGATAACGGTATCTTTCCCTCTTATCAATGTCTCGAGTAGTTCCACGTCCCTGATGTCGCCGGTATATATATTGAGTTTTACCGAACTGCTGATCGAATCGAGCGATCTGTTCCCATAGAGAAACCGGTCAAGGACCGTGACGTTATGTTCGTTTTCAATGAGAAGCCTCGCCAGGGCAGTACCAAGAAATCCCCCTCCGCCAAGAAGAAGGACGTTGCTGTGTTTATATCGATTCTCGCCATGGATGATCCTGGTCAGCGGATCCCTTTCCACAAGTTCTTCAAGAGCATCGAGCACTTTTTCATCTTCTAAACGCATCTTATCCTCCGATCAAGGATTTCCAGGGTCATTTGATTTCACTGTGTATCTTCTTAACGACATCTGAGATCTTTCTGATTCCCGACTCTCCCAGCGCCGAGTAAAGGGGCAGTGTCAGGACATTATTCGACAACCATTCCGTCACGGTCAGTTTTACCGATCGTTGCGGAAGCTCGGAGTAACCGCTTTGTTTATGAAGAGGAGGATAGAAGTATTTTTTTGTCATGATATTCTCTTCATGCAGAAGGGTATGCAGTTTGTCACGGTCCATTCCGAAGATATAGGGGTCTATCGTGACAGTCAGGTCCTTCCATGTGTGCTGGTTTCCCTCGGGTATCTCCTGGAACGCGATCCCGGGAATCCCGGAGAGTTCTTCCCTGTAGACAGATGCCAGTCTTTCCCTTTCGGCGATCTCTCCGGCGACGAGTGGAAGTCCTTCGAGTATCAGGGCCGCGTTGAACTCCGGCATCCTCGCGTTGAGTCCGGGCAGAAAACAATCGTAATCGCCTTTGTTGCCGTAATTACGCAGGTATCTGATCTGTTCAGCGAGAGAGCTGTCATTGGTGGTCAGAAGACCGCCTTCTCCTCCAGTAATCAATTTTGTCGGACTCAGGCTGAATATCTCGACATCGCCGAAACCGCCGGTCATCCTTCCCGAAACGCTTCCCCCGAAAGCGTGAGCTGCATCGAATATCAGAGGGACACCGAGTTCTTTGGCGAGTTCCTCCAGGGCTGCCACCGGAGCGGGATTGCCGAAGATGTGGACGGCGAGAATAGCCGATGTCTCTTCCGATGAAGCCTGGATCGCCGATTCGATAGATATGTTCCAGTCCCTGTTGTTGCAGTCGACAAAGACCGGTTTTGCTCCCGCCCAGTAGATCGCGTGCCCGGTTGCCGAGAAGGTGAAGCTCGGGACTATCACCTCTCCGGTTATACCGAGAGCTTTCATCGCCAGCATCAGACCCGAGGTGCAGCATGACAGGGCCACGACATGATCGACCTCGAGATAGCGAGCGACGGTCGATTCGAGTTCGCTGACCGTGCTGTGATTTGTCAGCATTCTCGATGAATAGATCTTTTTCAGGCGTTTCTCGACATTTTCCCATAGAGGTAGGTTGGGGCGGATGATTGGTATCGGCTCGGTCATACCGCGATCCGTTATGCCTGGCTCGACTGAATTGTCTTCAGACTGCCTGATCTCTTCCAAAGTAGATTCCATCAGTTCTCCATTCGTTTTCCCAGATCGTCAATGTCTTTTGTATGTGAAGCTTTGCTGGTTCTTTACGTTCTATCGGTATGGTCGTGAAGGAGCTTAACTGTTTATTTCTGAAGGAAATTCTTTCCTTTTTTCTCTCTACCAAAGGAAAAAAATACCCTGTCGGCCGTTATTTTCGTAGCGCCCGGGCGCGAGGCGACTTTGGAGCCTCGCTAATGGCTGTCCCGCAACAGGTTGCGATGCCCGATATCAATGCGGGAATATCGACCGGTGGAATGGATATTGTTACTACCGGGGCAGGAACCGGATTGTCCGGGAATATTTTCCAGATACGATGCAAGGAAGGAACAGGTTAAATGTTCAGAAGGATCATACTGGCGGCGCTATCGGTCGTTGTCATATTTTCGATTCCCGATGCGGTGCGCGCTCAGACTGAAGCTCAGAAAGAAGCTTATAGAAAATATATCGAAAACCAGGCGGCGTTGAAAGATTCTGAAAAGGAGTCCAATACTGTCGAGATATACAATGACAGCGAACCTGTGCTGCCTCCCGAAAGGCATGCGAATACAACCCCCACCCGTTACGGGATCGACGTTTTTTCATCCGTGCCGGCTGAATTCGTGTCATCCTCGGAGATCCCGGTTCCATCCGACTATACACTTGGACCAGGCGACCATCTGGTCGTAAACCTCTGGGGATCGGCCGATCTGACAATGGAACTGGTGATCGATCGAGAGGGTAAGGTCTTTGTCCCGAAGGCTGGAGAGCTGGTGATCTGGGGGCTGAAGATCGAAGAGGCGGAGAAAAGGCTCGCTGAGCATTACAGCAGGATATATTCAAAGTTCGAAATGAACCTGATCCTAGGTAAGATCAGGTCGGTCACAGTATACGTAAGCGGAGAAGTGATGAGACCGGGAGCTTACACTGTCAGTTCGCTTTATACTCTTTTTAACACGCTCCACCTTGCCGGTGGCCCTACGGAGAGAGGTTCGCTTAGAAGGGTCAGGCTGGTCAGGGGCACGAGTGTCGTGAAAGTGGTCGATCTCTACGAACTTCTGATGAACGGAAAAGGAGAGGATGTCCGGCTCGAATCGAACGATATTATTTTTGTCCCCGTGGCGGGACCTCTCGTCACGGTAGCGGGAGAAGTGAAGAGAGAGGGTGTCTATGAGATACTCGGTGGTGAAAGGGTCCTTGACGCGATCGAACTTGCCGGGGGGCTGCGGTCTTCAGCGTATCTGGAAAAAGTCGAGTTGATCCGTTTCGAGGATAACCTGAAAAATGTCCTTATCGATCTCGATATCACGGGTAAGAGTGGGGCGAAAAAAGATAATATCGAGATAATAGACGGCGACCGGATAAAGGTGAGATCCATCCATGACTTGAAAGAGGATGTGGTATTGCTGCAGGGGAAGGTGAAGTACCCGGGAGAATACAGTCATCACATAGGGATGAAGATAACGGATCTGATCGGCCGGGGAATGCTCCTGCCTGATTCGTATACGGAAAGGGTCTTTGTCACGAGGATCTTCAATGACAGGCGCAGATCAGTCTTTCAGGTAGCTCTAAAAGATCTGTTGTCTTCCATACCGGTCGGTCAGGCGGGAAAAGAGGAGACCGAAGAGAATGGGAAAGGTGTACCGGAAGAACTGTCCGAGAGCAAGCTGATCACGCGCGATATGATCCTTTATCCAGGCGATATAATCGAGGTCTACTCGACCAAGAGGATGCACGATACCGAGTCAGTGAGCATCGAAGGGGAGATAAGACTTCCCGGCGAATATATTTTTGCCGACGATATGGTCGTCAGCGATCTGATCTATCAGGCGGGCGGGATAAAAAAAGAGGCGTATCTTCTTCGCGCCGAACTCGCAAGGCTTGTTCCCGATACGACGAGATCTTCCGAAATATTGATGTTCGACCTCGGCCGCGTCCTGACTGAGCCGCATGGTAAAGAAGATATCCTTCTATATCCAGGAGATGCTCTTTTCATCCGGGAGATACCGAACTATTCCGGGCACGAGAGGGTAACGATCGCCGGGGAAGTGCTTTTCCCCGGGACTTACGTGATCGAGCAGGGCGTAGAGACCCTGACCGATCTGATCGAACGTGCTGGCGGATTCACCGGCAAGGCGTTTCTTCCTGGAGCCCTTTTTGAACGTGGAAGCATCGTCGATGAACTCAGGTACAGGCATGTCGAAGATGTGATCCTTTCATTGCGGGAGGCGCAGAGGGACAGCAGCGGAGCTGTCATGGCAGACGGCTATTCTGTCAATTACAATTCCGGCAAGATGAACAGGATAATCATCGACCTCGAAACAATCTCTCAAAGCGGGGAAAGAGCAGACGATATCGTCCTGAGGGCGGGAGACAGGATCACGATCCCTCCTCGTCCCTCGGGAGTGAACGTGCTTGGCGCAGTCGCGTCCAGCGGTACGATCAAGTATTTTCCAGGAAAGAAGACGAAATACTACATCGACAGGGCGGGTGGTTTTTCGCGAAGAGCGGCGAGCGGCGAATTGAGAATACTCAAAGCGGACGGAAGAGTCCTTAAACGCAGGGCGCTCTCACAGGTCATAGAACTCGGTGACGCGATAATCGTACCAGAGAAGGTAATCAGGGACCGGGACTGGATGAAGATACTCCAGACATCGGTCAGTATCATCGCGAGCGCCCTGACGACTGTCTATATAGTTACAAAGATGTAGTGAAGACCTGAGGTCAGGGTGATGGTTTTTCGCCGACGAAGGTAAATCCGGACGCCACGACATGGCCCATCGAATGTCTCTCTGTCAGGGGATCGAGATATTTTACCGGTTGCAGAAGCCACCCGAAGACGATTTTGAAGAATTTGTAAAGAGCAATATTGTTAAAGGAGAAAAGCTCCGAAAAGAATTCCCTGGCGATCCAGACGTAGGAAGAAGCAGATCCCCTCGTGATCCCGCATTCCAGTTTCCGGAACTTCGAGAAAAGGATCTCGATCCCATCAATAGTATATCTCCGGTAGTCTCCCGGGCTGGGGTGATAACCCTGCATGAACGGGATAGATGAGTATACTTTCCCCGCCGGTTTAAGGACTCTGAAAAATTCATCGACGACCTCTTCGGGATGTTCGACATGTTCGAGGACACCGCGCGCGATGATCGCGTCTATCGAATCTGTTTCGAACGGGAGATGATGGATATCGCCGAGCAGCGTCACTCCCGGAGCCTTGTAGATATCGATTGAGATGATATCATCCCGCGTTTTTTTTCTTCCCGCCCCCATGTCAAGGATCAGGCTTTCGAGGGGCAGGCCGTCAAGAAAGGATCTTAATTTTCTGTTCTGCAGCCTGTTCGTCACATTCGTGGGGGGGTGGACCGCCGCGCTTATCTTTTTTCTTATCATTCCCGTCTAACCTTTCTTTCTCTCCCGCATGGAGATTGACTGATCCCGCATCCGCCGCGGTAAAAAGATCTATATGTGCGAGCGCGCATCTGTCGATCGAGTAATACCTGACGACCCTTTCCATCCCTTCGCGTCCAAAGCTCTTTCTCATATTGCCGTTTTCAAAGAGCGTCTTCATCCCGTCAGCCAGAGCACCCGGGTTATCTACGGGAGCGAAAAGGCCGTTTTCCCCTTCGGTGACTGCTTCGACAGCACCTCCGACCGGAGTGACGATGACCGGCAGTCCGCACGCCATAGCTTCAAGAAGAGCTATTGACAGCCCTTCCCATCTTGAAGGCTGAACGAATATATCGGCGATTTTCAGAAAGCTGCTTACATCGGGACGGTTGCCCAGAAACCGGACTGATTCAAGCAGGTCGAGCTCTTCAGCAAGTCTTTTCATCGTCCCGAAAAGGACTCCATCGCCCGCCATAAGAAGAAGCGCGCTGGTGCCGGGGATCGACGAAGTAAATATCTTCCATCCTTCCAGAAGGATTTCGATACCTTTCTGGCTGTGAAAATTGCCTGTAAATATGAAAATAGTCCTTCCCAGGATACCCATACGAGTCAACATCTGATTCTTTTTTTCAGGTGAAGCGGGATGAAAGATCGAAGTGTCTACTCCATTAGGGATCGATATTATCTTCCAGGGAGGAACTCCCGCAGTGAGCAGTTCTTGCGCTATCTGATTATTTATCGATACTATGCCGGATGTCGAGTGGAGGATCGCCTCGAATCTCCCTGGCCCGTTGAAAGAATCCGCGAGCCGGTCGATCTTGCCTGTATTATGGATCGTCACGAAGAGTCTCCTGCCGGTTAACCTGCAGGCCGCCGCTCCCGTATCTGCTGGAGAATCGAGAGAGTGCGCGTGGACGCAGGTATATCGCGTGGAGAGAATCAGCAGGAGCAGAAAAGAGGTCGATCTGAAGGTCAACGACCTTAGCAGACGCGGGCCAAAGACCGGGACGCGCAGGATCAGAGCGTGATCATCGTTTTTTATCAGCGGAGTGTTCTTTTGCCATCTTGTTATTACAGTGCTTTTAAATCCTTTTCGGCCGAATTCGGTGACAAGAGATTCAACGAGCCGCTCCGCTCCGCCCGTTTTTGGAGGATAGCTGTTTATCAGGAAGAGTGGGCTTATCCTGCCTGCCGGATCATTCCGCTGCGTCCTGTCCTTACCTTTCGCGATGCGATCTGTCAGAGCATTATACAGATCTATATACCTGTCCGCGACAGAGCCGATCGAATATTTTTCCAGTATCCTCTCCCTCGGAGCCGTGCCAGGGTCGAATCTTCCACTGGCGGCTTCGAGAATCTTTTCCCCGAGTGATCGGGCATCTCCCGGCGGAACGAGAAGTCCGGATATTCCATCGTCGATCAGTTCGCAAGATCCGCTGATATCAGTCGCTATTACCTTCAGGCCGCTCGACATGGCTTCGAGAAGAGAATTGGACATGCCCTCTTCCCGCGATGGAAGTACGAAGATATCGGCAGCCCTGTAAAGTATTTCTGGATCTTCCACAGGTCCAAGAAACGAAACTGAACCGTTCAGAGTTTCCTTTGAGGCGATTCTCTCGAGTCTTTCCCTCTCAGGTCCCTTCCCGGCTATAAGAAGCTTTAGCCCCGGCCGGGCGACCTGTTCCATCGCTTCGAGAAGAATATCAAGGTTCTTCTGCCTCGATAACCTGCCGGTAAAGAGAAGGATGATCGATTCGTCATCTATGCCCAGAGAAGCCCTTGCCGATCTTTTCTCTTTCCTCCCCGGAATGTAATGACTTTCAGGGTCGATACCGTTCGGTATCTCGATGATCGATGCCCGCTTCACTCCGGCCAGGAGCAGTTCGTCCCTGATCGCCGGGCTTATTGCTACCCAGCTGTCGACGCGGCGAGTGAAGAACCTGAAAAGTGGATAGAAGCTCCTCCGGCTGGCAAGGTGCAGTTCTCCGCTCCTGCCGCTGCACGCGATCTTGCATATAACGGGAGGACCTCCGATGATCCTCGCGATCACTGCTGTGATCATCTCAAATGACGCGAAATGTATATGGACTAGATCAAGTTTTCTTCTGTTTCGCAGGATCATCCTTAAAAGGCGATAGTTGTAGACCAGAGTGCCGAAAAACCTCACTGAAGGCCTGTCGATCCTTTCAACATGCAGATGTCGCCCGGCTGCAGGGATATTTTCCCTTTTACGCCAGTGCGGTTCGATCCGCGCGCCGGCTATCATGACCTCGACCCCCTTACCGAGCAAAGCGATGGCCAGCCGCAGGGCTGATTTTTCGGCACCACCGAAAAGCGACCCGGGATCGAACCTTTTTAATACCATCAGGATCCTGATGACTGAAACACCTGCTCTCTCAAGGGCACTCGACCCTGTGAAGATATGCCTGGCGATGTGGAAAAATCTTCCCGGCCAGAAGGGACAGGGTCTGGCCTGAAAAAATAGCGTGACCAGGGCTTTTTATGTAATCATATCCATGATAACCGGATAGCCCGTTTCGACAATTTAATTCCGTATCCCGGTGACCTGGAAACATCCATTCGTCCATCGATATGTCAGAAGACTGCAAATCATCTGCCAGCAGCAGTTTTCCATACGTGGCATTCAGATTCATTAAACCTGGTCGCGCGGGAACCGAGTCCGGGGGATCTTATCGGTAAAGAGATATCTTCGTGATTTAAATAGGTATCAGTACCCATAGGCACCTTCAGTTATTAACACCCTTCTTGACAAATGGTTATGTCTGTAGTACAATAGTCCAGTTGCTCTTCACTCTTCCTCGCAACAATGCTT